>CAMAGI010000033.1 GCA_945833775.1 uncultured Lachnospiraceae bacterium | reverse complement strand
ATTACTTTAGTAGGTAAATTACTTGATTTCCCTGGCCCTTTTACCTATTGGCATCCTGTATTATTACTTCAGTAGGTATTTTCCTCGATTTCCCTGGCCCTTTTACCTACCGGTATCCTGTATTATTTGTTTCAGTAGGTAATTTTCTCGAATTCCTGGTCCTTTTACCTACTGGCATCCAGCATTTTTCGTTTCAGCAGGTAATTATCTCCATTTCCCTGGTCCTTTTACCCACTGTTATCCTGTATTATTGCTTCAGTAGGTAATAGACTCATTTTTCTTACTCCGCACCGATTCATCTAACTTAGTGCTTCTGCGCCTGCCACAATGTTTCACGAGGCGGACCTTGAAATCCGTTGGTACTTAGCGAGGTCTTTTCGAGTTTAGTACCATTACGGATTTCACGGAGCGGAAGCGTTCTGCGGATGAAGCATTGCGGCAGACACAGGCACTTTTAAATTCACAAACAATTCCTGATTTCGGGCGCCAGAGAAGCAGAGCAGCTCGATAAACATCGATTTTCAATTCATGCAGCTAATAACTATACATTGTTATTCACCGGGAACACAATTCAGAAAAGGGACAAAAAATAGAATAATACGACAAATGTCTCTCCGCAATAGTGCAATTTTTTCCAAACTATGTTAAACTAAACCATGTGTGACACAAAGCGGTCGTCGCCATGGATGGCGCAAAAACGTGCAAAAAAATGGGATGTCGCGGCTGGTAAGATAGTAGAAAGAGAATACGGGAGAGAATATGAACGTCGACAACTTTATTGATAAGTTCGGACAGGAGGTTGCCATCAAACTGAAAGGGGCAGAGAATGAACATCCGATCACCGGAAGAATCTGCCAGATCAATGAGAGAAGTGAGCGCGGCTATATCGAGGTCGGTCTGGAACAGGAAAACGGACTGATTGATCAGTATGATATCCGGCAGATCCGCGAGATGAGATTGATCTTTGCCGGCAGCAGACAACGGGAGATCGTGAAAAATATCTCTGTCCGGGTCGTGGAGAGAATGCAGAGCTTTTCCTGCAGTCTCCCGGAGGACTATCGGGAGGAACTTGACAGCATGCTGGAAAAACTCACCCGTGCGAAGGAGGAACGTACCCTTCAGCTTTTGCGGGAGGCGCTCAAGGACGAGGTGGAGGAAAACAGCCGGGATGAGGTGTATGAACAAATCCGTTCTGCTGAGTGTCTTGATGATTCCGGGAAGGAACTTCTGGTGGGAATCGCAGCGTACTGTATGTATGATGCGAAGAATGCCTTTGCGGTCTTTCGAATGGCTTTTTTAAAAAATTACTGCAGTGGGTCTTTGAATGTCCGAAATATCAAGGATATGATAGAGGTTTCGGAGCGCTTTGATTGTGAGCCGCTTTCCTTCTGGCTGTTGAATCTGATGTTCTCGGAGTATCTGCGGCCGGCAGAATTTACGGCCAATGAAAATTATTGGTGGCGTCTTCTGTATTACGCCATGAAGTATACAAATTTTGAGACGCTTCCGAAAATCACAATACAGCGTGGCAACATCCGTGCCATGATTGATACGGTGGTCCATATTTTTAAAGTATATAAAAAGGAGAGTCTTGCAGAGAAACTGGTGCAGCAGTTTTCCTACGGTGATGAGGACGGAATGTACGGCGAACGGGAGGAACTGCGCGATGAGGACGAGGCGATCCGCAAGGTTGAGTTCTACATGAATTATCTTCCCGACACGGTTGCCGGTTACTATGTGCGCTGTGAGAAGGCCCTGCGTCAGATTGTCATGGATATCAGGGAAATCTGGGACGCGGGAGAAGAATTCACCTTTGAAGAGGTCGACGGTTCACGCAACGGCTTTGTGTATGAGTATGTAAACGACAAAAGCTACGGCTCCATTATCGGCTATGATCTGCGTCTGTATTTCTTTCACCGCAGTGACCTCAGCCGGCGGGTCGAGGGACAGATCCTTCAGAATCTCTCCCGAAAAAAGGAGCTTGAGGAAGAGCAGCCGGTACAGGTGATGTTTGTGGGCATTGAGTCCGGGCGGGAGAAGCCCCGTGCAAACGACGTTATGTAAGAGCCCTTATGGAGACGGGCAGGAGGATATGGAATGAATCCCAGAGAAGTAAAAAGCTATTATCGAAAGGAATCCAGAAGAGAGTGGGGTCTGTTTCGCATGCAGATTGACTGGCTTTTGGAATGTGCGGTGTATGCCCCGTCAGAGAATTATCAGGATAGTTTCCGCAGTCTGTGGGAGACCTATATGCCGGCATATGAGTTCACGGATGTGCTGTGGGACTATGCGGAGGCCATGAGCAAACCGCTTCAGTATCTGCATGAGGGCAATCTCGATGCCTACCGCAATCGCAAGGATATCCGGGAGTATTATATCAAGAATCGGATTAAATGGATGATTCTTCAGGGAACCAGAGATCGGACGGCCATTGCCCAGACCATCTTCGGGGAATTGAAGGATTATAGCGATCGCAGTCTCCTCTACGATGATATCAATATGGTCCTGAAGCTGTATTTTGATATTGAGGACATTTCGCAGGATACCGTTGACTTTCTGCGGCAGTTTGCAGACAAAAGCAAGGCCGTGTACCCGGATTTTTTGCGGCGTCTGCAGCAGAAGGAGACGGCGGATACACGAAAGAAGGAGTTTCGCAGATGGGAGCCGTCCAATCGGGCGGAGTGGACACGTTTTCACTGTCTGCTCTGCAAGGTGGTCATTTCGGAGGATAACGATAAGTTTCTGACCGTAATGCAAAAGTATTGGAATGAGTTCCTTCCGGATGTGCCCTACCCCGGCGGTGCGATCCAGGAGTTTGTAACCGCGGACCGCAGAGACCGCAAAGAGAGGCAGTTAAATCCCGGGGAGAAGAATGCACCGTTTCGACCCTATATGGAAACCTACACGCGCGGCCTGGCAGAGACCAATCGGCATAAGGATATCAAAGCCCTCTACAGGGATTCCCTCGTACTGTTGGCTGCCTGCATCTGTGAGGAGACTCCCGGGGTTGCGCTGGGGGATATGTTTCTCCAGATCTGGTCCAAGGACGGCAAGGTTGACATGGATCAGAGTCATGGTCAGGGGACAACGCAGTTAATCAACGATATGAACCGCAGAATGGACTTCTCGATTCTGCCGGATTACGGAGATCTGATCCGTGATTTCCACAGCCGGATTCTCCAGCGCTATAAGGTGGTGCTCAATTGCGCACAGAGCGATGAGACGGTGGAATTGGAGGATGAGATCAGCGCGGACTCCGTGCTGGCGAATTTTATCACGATGCTGGACAGCAATAAATACGGCTACGTTCTGGGCAGGCTGTTTCGCGTGGCATATGAGGACGAAAAGCCCGACGCGGATGAAATGAAGCTGATCATCAAAAACTTTTTTGAGATCCTGAATATCAACGGAATCAATACCTACGGGGAAATCGGTGAGAAGGTGGACGAGGCAGCTGTTAAGAGCGGCGCATACCGCCTGAGTGAGGAAGTGATGGGAGCGGGTAAGATCCTGTACCCCGGATATAAGATTGCAGATACGGTGGCGCTTCGTCCCGTGATCGGTAAGGAGGACTGACATGGCATTTGGCACAATTACCAGCGGAATACACTACGGCATCGATCTGGGAACAACCCACACGATTGTCATCAAGATTTCCATGGATGACGATTACCGGTGGCAGTACGACAAAATCGAGCTTCCCAACTATCCGGTTGACCGGTCCATGCCGGTGAAAAAGACCCGCCTTCTTCCCTCGGTTGTTTACAACGGGCAGGATCATGTGGTGGTGGGAGAGTATGCAAAGGAAGCCATTGAGTATGATCCTCTGCGGGTTACGCTCAATCCCAAGATTGATCTGGGGGGCTATATCGCTTCGGATGAGGAGGAGAACTTTGCCCTCTCCGCCCAGGAATCCTCCAAGGAGATTTTAAAAGTGTGCTTTCGGGCGATTCAGAATGACTGCGGACCCGGGGTGAAGGCAGATGTGTGCATCTCGGTTCCTGCGGCCTTCAGCCAGGACAAGATCCGTGAGACCGAGGAGGCTGCCCAGCTGGCACTGCGCGAGACGGGATTGGATCAGACCATTCATTTCCGCAATCATATTGAGGAGCCCTATGCGGCATTTACCTATCTGGCCAGATGTGAGAAATCCTTTGCGGGTATGCTTGACAGCGACAAGCCGGAGCGCAAGGTTATGCTGATTGACATCGGCGGCGGAACCATGGACATTGTCATCCGTACGCTGACCACCGGAAAGCGGAAGGTTTTGTACATCAAGGATCTGTATCGGGCCGCACAGATGGATGAGTTCGCAGGCGTGCGGTTTGACCGTGAGCTGATGATTCATCTGATGCAGGAAATGTGGGATTTTTATCAGATCAAGGAGGGAGAGCTGGATCAGCGCGATCAGGAGATCATCGAGAAAAAGATGCAGATCTACGCGGAAGAGGCCAAGAAATTTCTCTGTAATCCACAGAACGCCGGTAAGAAATTCGAATATACGGTATCGTTCAAGGAGATTCCGGGAAGTCTGAGGAAACCCTTTGTCATCTCTCTGGACAAGCGCAGAATGGATTCCATTTTTGTGGAATTGATGGAGCCCAGAGACAGGAGCAAGAAATCGATTCGAAAAATTCTGGAGGATACACTGGTCAACAATGAATTGCAGCCCAAGGATATCGACAGTATCTTCCTGACCGGCGGTATGGCAATTTATGATAAAATCGCGGAGACCATTCGTCGTTTCCTGGGCAAGGAAGTGATTGTTGCATCCGATCCGCTGTTTTGTACTGCCATGGGCGTAGCGGCTTCCATGGTGACCCTGCCGGAGATCGAGCGCGCAGTGGCGGCAGAACAGGAAGCGGCACCCGCGAAGACGGATTCTGCACCGCAGACCGGGTCGGAGGAGACGCAGAAGGAGACCGCAGCACAAGCATCTGCTACGGCGGAAACTGCTGCGGAGCCGGACAAGACTGCAACGACAAAGGCTCTTGAAAAGCCGCAGGAGGATCCGGAAAAGACGGTATCGCTTCGTATGCAGGATATTGTGATCGGGGCGCAGACCACCATGGGAATCTCTTTCTTTATCGACGTGGAGGGAAGCCTGCCCATTGAGATCATATCCGACAAGGAGGAATTCCCCTGCGACATGCGGCGTGTCAATCATAAATTCAAAACCTCCTCGCAGAAAGGTATGAATATCATCCTCTACGAGGGGTACAGTGCCAAAAACTGTGGCCTGCGTGTGTTAAAGCAGAAGACCATCACCTTCCCCAAGATGAAGGAGGTGGGAACGGAAGTGGATATCTATTACTCCATAGATTCCAATAAGATCATCACGATCTATGCCGCCGTACCCGATGAGCAGCCTTATGTGTTCAGTACGATGGAGTAAGACAAAAAACACCGGGAAACAGCCCGGACAGGCGAGATAATATGACAAAGGAGAATGACGGATGGCGGTCAGAGAGAGAGATTTACAATCCAATTTGAGTGTGGCGGGGTGCTATGCTTTCCTGTCCGAGGCAGACAAAAAGCAGGTATTAAGGTGCGCCACCATGGAGGAAGCCGTGCAGATGGTCAGGGATCTGTACGATAAAGTACCGGTTCCGACCGGGAGATATGTGCCAAAGACCGGGATTTCCGGCAATACCAGGCGGTATCGTGAGAAGGCCAAGGAGGTGTTCACGGACAACTTCGACGAGAAGGATGTGGACAGCTTTACCAATCTGTTTGCACAGGCTGCGACCATGGAAAAGGAGGTACTGGCGGGGGAGGTTAAGCGCAAATGCAGCGCCATCGAGCGCGCAGGAAATCAGCCCCTGCAGTGCATGGTCTATGCGACAAAGGTGGCAGAGAAGACGATTTTTGCGGACGAGGCGAAAACCGATGCGCTGGCGGGTGTGATCGCGCAACTGGTGAACGAGGCTCCTGCGTATCTGGACAGCCTGAACCACATGCTGGTAAATTGGGAGTGGTGGCGGAGCCAGATCTGGCTCCTGATCAAGGCCTGTTCCCTCATTCAGGAGAGTGAGAGCCTGGATGCGGTTATCCGGGATCTCTATGCCGACAGCGAGGATGAGAGGATCTGCTTTGCCATCTACAAAAGAATGCTGGCGAGCAACAGCATTGAGAATTATACCTGCGCATTCAATATGCTAAAAAAGCGCAGCTTTTTGCAGACCTCCGGAGATAAGGAGTACTGGTATCTGCTGCAGGGCAATGTGAAGCGGGCGACGCCGGAGAAGAAGGAGATGCTTTATTCGGCATTTAGCAATGTCTCCTGGACCGACAAGAAAAAGAAGGATCGCATAGAGGCACTATTTGTGTCTGAAGTGGAGGAGAGGCCCTTTGTCAAGAGCATCAATGAGGCTGTTTCCGATACGGAGAAGGAAGAGGTTCTCGGCATGATCAGAGAGCGCGTGTTCGGCAGCATGCAGGAGGTCCGGGATCTCTATATGCAGCATAAGAGAATTAAGAATTTCCGCCCGCAAATCCAGGCTATGTTCAAGGAAAAGTATCTAAGGGGCGGCCTTCGCAATGCGGATTTGAAGGATTGCTGTCTGGGGATCATCGATTTCGATGATGACAACAGCGCCATTGCGTTCTTCCAGAAAAGTCTGGATGCCATGCGGGAAGAGCAGGGCAAGGATGATGTCGTGCTGACCGTTGCATATGCCATGGCGGTGCGTGACAGCGCCTATATTCCCCAATATCTCAACCGGGTGCTGGAGTATTACGGAAGAGGCGGTGACAGACAGATCATGGCGGTGCGGGATCTTCTGGTCCGCGATAAGATGGATGTGGTTCGGGATAACCTCTATCTGGAACTGGAGCGGATGGAGGCAAAATATGGAATTGCATCCCAGGATATGGTGCATGTATTTTCCAACCTGGCGAGTTATCTGGACAAAGGAAACAGCAGCTTTGTGTATCGCCCCGAGATCGATGAAGTGATCTTCCGCTTCCTGGGGTATGACAAGGAAGCTCATACCTTCGATCCCGGACTGTGCACCCCCGTGCGCGCTTTTAAGGCGTGGGATGTGGTTGAAAATTTCATGACTCCGATGAATTACGAGCGTCAATACAGTGCATTTATCATGGCTTTGTACAACCGGTTTCGTATCAAACAGAAGGATTTTGCGCGAAGAATCGAGGAGAAGGTGGAGCAGATCACCCATGAGGGGATCCTGTCCGTCTAGTTGTACGGTGTAAGTCCGATTGATAAATATTTTGCGGGAGACGGAGGAAAATGGATTATATTTCAAAAAAGCTGGATGTCTTTAAGAGAAGAGTCGAAAAAAATCCCACCGCGCTGGAAGGGTATATGGGGACCGAACTGGAGTATTTTCTGATCCTTACCTTTGCCTGTGCCTGGGATATGCACAAGGAAGAACTGACGGATGAACAGAAACGAGGATTCTTTAAATCCCTCAAGCACCTGATGGTGGGGGATCAGATTCGTATCCTGCGCGATACGCTCTCCGTCCCGGAGGAAATCTGGACGGCGTTTGAACCCTATAACCGGGCGCGCATCGATCTGCTTGCCCACAATAACTCGGACATGTACACGGCAAGGGAGCATGTGTCGGACTGTGCAAAATGCTGGGAGGCGTTCCGGGAGCTTCCCCATTATGAAGCAGAGAAGGATGAGATTCTCCGGAAACTGCTGGATCGCGATTTCATGCTGTACTATGTGCTCGAATGCGAGGAGGGACAGGCGAACCTGCTTGTCTTCGGGGGAAACGGTGAGGATTACAGTTCCCTGGAGATCGCGGATATCCGGGCCGAGAGCTTCCATGACTTCTCCGATCCGGTCAATACGGTTTCTCCGGGCGATGTATTCCTGCAGATGGCGGGAAAGTACATAAAGATCTCACCGTTTATCCGCTACGATGAGGAGTCGGGACTTTTTACCTGCTTTCGCGGCTTTGATGGGATGCCCAATTGCTTTGAGGTTGTCTACCTCTACCGGACCAACGCAGATCAGGCGGTTCGCCCGATTAAAATATTTGAGATTCCTGAAGAATGGAAGCCCTATCTGGGCGAGGAGAAGGACCCCCATCATGTGACTTCACCGGATGGGTTAACCTTAAATCGGTTCGGGCAGTTCCATCTCTATGAGCAGGATTATTTCCGGGATGTCCATCAGGATATTATCCGGCAGCTGGATGCTTTTTTGATCAACAAATCCGTCTACAGTGCGGTTTCCGGCGGCGTCGGTGTGGGAAAGACAAGTATTGTCTTCCAGTGGATGCGCAATCTGATGGAGAATAGAGAGCATATTCTGGACAAGATCCGCGAGGAATTTCCGCTGCGAAGAATCATTTTCCTGTCAGCGAAAACCAGGATCTACAACCGGGGAAAACGGGATGAGACGACGGGAAGCTTTCTGTCCGACATTGCCGCCGAGGTGGAAAACTATGAGGATTTCGTAGAGTGCGTCTATGGTGAAATGGTAAAGAGGGTCAAGCCCGGCACGACGTTTCTGCAGA
This sequence comes from uncultured Lachnospiraceae bacterium, assembly GCA_945833775.1. Lineage (GTDB taxonomy): Bacteria > Bacillota > Clostridia > Lachnospirales > Lachnospiraceae > Acetatifactor. The sequence goes on along the minus strand of CAMAGI010000033.1, from coordinate 11,480 downwards.
AGGAGCAGTGGTTTAAACAATTTAACAACCAGAAGAATCAGTCCGGCAGTGAGCAAAGCGATGAGGCGGTTCTTTTGATCGTGGACGATTTTGAAAGTCTCTCCACACAGGACCAGTGTAAGATTGCCGAAATTCGAAAAATTCTGCGCTATGATCGGATGAAGCTTCTGGTGACCAAGAGACTTCCGGCATTGAATGCGGACGATATCCCTGTGAAACAGTTAGACGTTGAGGATAATGCCAGGATGGCGGATTACGTATTCGGCGACACCGGATGGCGCAATTCCATTTCTCCCGAGAAGTTGTATGACCTTACCTTCGGCGTGCCCATGTGGATCTGGATCAATAAGAAGGTGTATCAGGCGAGACAGCTTCGCGAGGATATGGAGTTTACGGGCATTCAAAACAAGGAAATCCACAGCTATGTGTTCAGCCATTTCCTGGACTGCTTTAACAACGATTTTTCCAAAAACTTCCTCACCTTAATGACGCACTACTATCGTCAGAGGAAAGTGACCGTGATATCAAAGATGTCCGCCCTGTTTCTCTGCCTGAAGGATTCCTCGGAATATGTGGAAGAACTGGAGCCGGAATACTTTGAGGAATTCATTCCCTACAACCTGATCACCATCAATGCAAGCACTCATATGGTGGACTTTACGCCGCTGACTCTGTATATGGACGGCGCGCTGGAGACGGAGTCCGGAATCGGCGAGGATTATGAACTCCACAAAGCCATGCTTCCCGTGCTGGACGAAGAGCGTTTCGATTCCCTCTACGCGGTGCTGGATGCAGCCGACAGCTTGCCCTCCAGGGAGAGCCGTGACCGGGTGCGCGAAAAGCTGCTGGCATTCAAGGGAGCGGACGAGGGACTGAGAGTGGCTACGGTGGCGGCGATGTTTGCAGAAAGTGACAAAAAATTCGCGCTTTATACCAAAAACCAGAGTTTATTTGCCAAAGAATCAAAGTTGGTCAAATTATTCTTGGCATTTCTCGCTGAATCTGATATGATAACGGCAGCATCGCTCGATGAAGTTACGCAGATTACCCAGTATCTGCAGAGGATCCGGGAAAAACTGGAAAACGATGCGGAGCTCTATCTGCAGGTGCTTCGAATCAGTGCGAGACAGCTGGAATATCTGGCGAATCTGTTGAACATCGGCGATACCTCCATGAATGACATAGCCGATTGCGCGGAGCCGCTCTGTGAAGTGCTCCGGGATCTCAAGGGAGTGTACGGCAGTGAGCTTCATCAGGAGGAACTGGCAGTCATCGATAGATTGCTGCGATACTTGTCCGCATATTTTGCGATTGACACCCTATAGACATGGAGGATTGCTTGCATGAAGATGCCCCTTTTTGAAAGGTATATTGACAGTCTGCTTATGAGAAGTACGCTCGATGTGCCCGCGTGGAACATTGAGAATGCGAGAGCGGGAAAGGCTGCCGGATGGAATTATGTTGACGGATGCATGATTCTGGCACTTTTGGAGATTTATGACGCGACAAAGGAAGAAAGATACTATGAATTTGCTGACGCGTACATCAATCACAGAGTGGCAGAGGATGGAAGCATTAAGGGGTATCGTGTGGAGGAGTACAATATCGATCACGTGAATGCCGGTAAGACCCTCTTTGCCCTCTATGATCTCAACGGGAAGGAAAAGTATCGCAAGGCGATTGATCTGCTCTACCATCAGGTGCAGACCCAGCCCCGCACACCGGAGGGAAACTTCTGGCACAAAAAGATCTATCCCAATCAGATCTGGCTGGACGGTCTCTATATGGGACAGCCTTTTTACATGGAATACGAGACCAGATTTCATGATAAGCAGAATTACGGAGATATTTTCCGACAGTTTGCCAATGTCGTGAAGTATATGAGAGATCCGGAGACCGGGCTTTACTATCATGCCTACGATGCCTCTAAGACAGCATTCTGGTGTGATAAAGAGACCGGACGTTCCAGTCACTTCTGGCTCAGGGCGTTAGGGTGGTATGCGATGGCTCTTCTTGACACGCTGACCAAATGCGAGCCCGGTGAGGAGTGGAGGGAACAGTACGAATCCTTAAAACAGGTATTTATCCAATTTATGGACGATATGTTGAAGTTTCAGGATGAGAGCGGCCTGTGGTATCAGCTTCCCGCCCATCCCGGTGAAGGGGACAATTATCTGGAGACCAGCGGCAGCAGTATTATGGCCTATTCTCTGCTCAAGGCTGTCCGTATGGGTGTGCTCCCCGAGCGTTACCGGGAATACGGAATCAAGGCTTTCGATGGCATATGCAAACGTTACTTAAAGGAGAAGGACGGAGAATTGAACCTGGGAGGAATCTGTCTGGTGGCAGGTGTTGGACCCGAGGATAACCGCCGTCGGGACGGCTCCTTTGCATACTATATGTCCGAGCCCATCGTCGAAAATGATGCAAAGGGCGTGGGGCCGCTATTGCTTGCATACACGGAGCTGCGCAGACTCCCCGACTGAGAAATTGCGGGCACGTCACGCAGGGCGGGCGGTGACAAAATGGAAAAATAGAAAGAGCGAAGCATTCCGGGAGGATGCCTCGCTCTTTTTGCATGCAATCATGGAAGTCGGGAAGCAATCTTACAGAATGCCCAGATGCTCCAGCAGAATTTTAATACCCATCACAATCAGAATGACACCGCCGGCAATCTCTGCCTTGTTCTTGTAGCGGATTCCAAACTGATGGCCGATTCCAACGCCAATCGCGGAGAAAAGGAATGTCGTAAGACCGATGAAACATACTGCCGGGAGGATGTCTACCTGCAGAAATGCGAAGGTTATACCGATCGTCAGGGCATCAATACTGGTGGCAACTGCCAGCAGGAGCATGGTCTTTGCGTCGAGTGAATCGGTCTCCTCTTTCTCCTCCGTGGAGAAAGCCTCCTTCAACATGGAGATTCCGATGATACCCAACAGCAGGAATGCAATCCAGTGGTCGATGGCGGATACATATCGCTCAAAGCGGATGCCGAGAACCCATCCGATAAACGGCATCAGTGCCTGAAAACCACCGAACCAAAGTCCCACAATACCGGCTTTTCGGAGGTCTATTTTCTGCATTGCCAGTCCCTTGCAGATGGATACGGCAAAGGCATCCATGGACAGCCCCACCGCAATCACGAATAAACTCAGCAAACTCATTTTCTCTTCCTCATTTCCTTCTATCCCGGGTGAACGGGATGCAAAAAACCGATCTCTCCAAATCGGAAAGATCGGTTTTGAGAACGCTCTTACAAGAATGCTTAAGCTACAACAGTAACGTTGGTAGCGCGGATCTTGCTGCTGTTCTGAGGGTCGCACTCGGTGTCAAAAGTAACCTTCTGGCCTTCGTCAAGAGACTTGAAACCTTCAGCGTTGATTGCGGAGAAGTGTACGAAAACTTCCTCGCCGGTAGCATCGTTGGTGATGAAACCGTAACCCTTCTGTGCATTAAACCACTTAACTGTACCGTTATTCATTATGGTACCTCCTTTATGTTCGGGATAATTGCCCGTTTTGCTATTGGTGATTCTAAAACGTAGGACAAAAAAATCACATATTTTTGTAAACCATCATGAAATGCAACAATGACTTACAAAAATATGTGAGTTCAATGACTTTCATTTAGAATACGGTTTGAGTATAGCACCGTATTCCTAAAAATGTCAATATATTTTTGGAATATAATAGGTGCTTTTCGCAAAAAGTAATTTCAGGAAGGCGGTTTTTGAAAGGAGGAGAAGAAGGTGGATTTTGAGACCTATTTATGGATCTGCGGAATTTCGGTCACAGCGATGGCAGGGTATTGGATTTGGCGCCTCAGGCAGTGGAACAGCTATCGGGACAACACAGGGAGAAAAAGAACGGCGGAATACATGCCGGGGAGAAGCATTGCGAGTCCTGTGGAGGGCGCAGTGTTCTCACTGGATGAGGAAGGTGGACTGGGGGCGGTGATCGACCCCGTGCAGGGAAGGATTTATGCGCCGGTTTCCGGCAGGATTATCCGGGTCTATCCGACCGGGAATGCATTCCTTCTGCGCACAAAGGACCGCATGGATATTCTGATCGGTGTGGGCAGGTCCCACGATGAAATGCACAGCAGATATTACCTGTCCAGAGTGCTTCAGGGGGAGATCGTCGAGAAGGGTCAGCTTCTGCTGGTGTTTGACCGGGAGGGTCTGCAGGCAGAGGGAGCGGACACGGAGGTCTATGTCCGTGTGGAGTCGGAGGATGCCGGGGATGCCATGGATCTGACAAACCGCAGTCGTGTATGTGTGGGAGAGGAGCTTTTACAGATTCGACATCAGCCGGTTAATGCGTGAGGGAGGAGCGGTATTTGGCCGGAGTGGTCCGGTATTCCTTTTGAAATTCACGGAAGAAAGACCGGGAACTGCCAAAACCCGCGTCCAGGGCAATCTGCGTGACGGAGAGATTTCCGGAGCGCAGAAGGTCCGCCGCGTACGCCAGGCGCTTGGCGTTTACATAGTTCGGAAAGGTTGTGTGCAATTTCTCCGAGAAAATCCGGGACAGGGTAAAGCGGCTGACACCGAATTTCCGGGAGAGAATATCCAGAGAGAGATTTTCGGTAAAATGGCCGTCCAGGTAGATCAACAGGCGCTGTTCCAACTCCAGATCCTCGGATTCCGGAAGGTCTGTCAAAGACAGCTGTGCGAAAAGGCGGGACAGAAGAAGGGTCAGATACCCTTCCGCACAGGGCAGTATGTCGGGGGGGACGGGGGCCTTACGCTCGAAATCCCGTGTGAGACGAAGCAGTCCCATCAGTGCGATCTTGCTGTGGACATCGGTCTTGTCGAGAACAAAAAAATTGTTTTCCGGGTGAGTATGTCGGAAATAACGGGCGTAGCTGTGACAAAAGTCACTGTCAAAGATGCAGAGCAGAATCCGGCTTGTACCGTCGGTGTCGGTACTGTGCAGCTGATTGGGAAAAATGAGTGCACCCTCCCCGGGGGAGAGAATCCGTTCCTTGCCGTCTACAGTCACAGAAAGATGTCCTTCCAGTACATAGAACAGCTCCGCCTGTTTGTGAAGATGGGGCGTGCAGATGTTGTTATCCGATAGATAAAACTGCAGATGTTCCGCCCGGTCCTGATAGAAGATACTCATGTTTATTTCCACCCGCTTTTTCTCATTATGGCAGTATTTTATCACATTTACCGGGAGATCAAAAGAGTGTTTTGCAAAAAATGGCACAAATAAGAATCCTTATGGCACGTCACCGGACAGGCGGTATGGTAAGATGTGCATGGAAAACTATCTCGGAGAGGAGTGTACTATGGACAGTAAAAAATTGACAAGGATGTGGAATGCGGATCAGGGAGACGGAACATACAAAAATCCCATTCTGTATACGGATTATTCGGATCCTGATGCGATCCGCGTGGGCGAGGATTATTTCATGATTGCGTCCAGTTTCTGCAATTCCCCGGCGGTACCTCTGCTGCACTCGAAGGATTTGGTGAATTGGAAAATCGTCAACTATGTGATGGATCGGATTCCCTTTGCGGAATATGACAAGCCCAGACACGGCTGCGGTGCCTGGGCACCTTCGATTCGTTATCATGAAGGAATCTATTATGTGCTTGTGCCTTTTCCGGATGAGGGAATTGTGATGTGTAAGACCGAAGATCCCTTCGGAGCCTGGAGTGAGCCTGTCTATGTGCGCAAGGTAACCGGCTGGATTGATCCCTGCCCTTTTTGGGACGAGGATGGGAAAGCCTACATGGTCAGCGCTTTTGCACGCAGCAGAATCGGTTTCAAGAGCATGCTTTCCATATCCCCCGTGGAACCGGATTTGAGCGGGGTTCTGGGGGACGGGCAGTTTGTGTATGACGGACATGCCACCCAGCCTACGATTGAGGGACCGAAGCTGTATAAGAGAAACGGGTATTACTACATATTTGCGCCCGCAGGCGGCGTTGCAACCGGATGGCAGACAGTTCTGCGCTCAAAGGATATCTACGGTCCCTACGAGGAAAAAATTGTGATGCGTCAGGGCAATACGGATGTGAACGGACCTCACCAGGGTGCCTGGGTGGAGGATACGGAGGGGAATGACTGGTTTTTGCATTTTCAGGATGTGGAAAACGCCGGGAGAATTGTCCATCTGCAGCCGATGCATTGGGAGAACGACTGGCCGGTGATCGGTGTAAATGCAGTAGACGGATGCGGTGAACCGGTGTTACAATATAGAAAACCGGGAGCGTCCGCCGCAGAGGCAGTGGCGGCTTCGGAGCCGGATGACCCTCAGGACAGCGATCTGTTTGACCGGGAGTATCTGGGACTTCAGTGGCAGTGGAATGCCAATTACCGATCGCAGTGGTATCACTGTGGCAGGGATGGACTGACCCTCTATGCACAGGACGTGGAGGAGAATTGCCAGCTGTGTGACGTACCGAATCTGCTGTTGCAGAAATGGCCGGCTCCCAAATTTGTCATCCGCACAAGACTCCACCTGGAAGAACTTCGGGAGGGGGATGTGACCGGCATGGTGTCCCTCGGAGGACATTATACTGCCCTTGTGGTGAAGCGGGAATCCGGCAGACTGTTTCTGGAGCAGCGCACCGGTGATTGGCAGAATATCGAGTCCCACGCGCTGCCCGAGCAGGTGCGTCCTTCGATCGACACCGTGGAGAAGCGGATCCGCCTGTGCGAATACGAAGGGACCATGCCGGAAATCGTGATGTACGTGACGAGCGCGAAAACCGTTTCCTTTGCGGTGGACGGACAACCGGTGGGAACCGGTGAGGACATGACACCGGGACGTTGGGTGGGCGTCAAAACCGGATTGTTCATCCTAAATGAGGCTCCGTCCGCACAAAAGGAACGGGAGCCGGGAAGCGTGAAGGCGGATTATTATCGATACGAAAAGATATGAGGTGATGTGAAAGGATGAGGGAGTGTATTGTCTTACGCCCGGTTTTGAAGGAGACCGTCTGGGGCGGTGATCGTCTTGCAACACAGTTTGACTGCGGCAGAAAACAGTGTGCGGCCGGGGCGGAGAAAATCGATTTCACCTCCATCGGGGAGAGCTGGATTGTCAGTGCCCATCCCCACGGAGACTGTATCATTGAGGAGGGAACCTATGCGGGGGAGACCCTTTCCGGTCTGTACAAAAAGCATCCCGAGCTGTTCGGAAATCTTCCCTATGAGGAGTTTCCCCTTCTGTTAAAGATTATTGATGCCAAGAGCAATTTAAGCATCCAGGTACATCCGGACGATGCCTATGCCCGGGAGAAAGAAGGATGTCCTTTTGGCAAAACAGAGTGCTGGTATGTGATGGACTGTCCCGAAGATGCACAGCTGATCATCGGACACCATGCAAAGACACGAGAAGAATTGACCCGTATGGTGCGGGAGAACCGCTATGAGGAGCTCATCTGCAGGGTACCTGTGAAAAAGGGTGATTTCATCCAGATTGAGCCCGGGACAATCCATGCCATCACGGGCGGAATGCTTCTGATGGAGACCCAGCAAAACAGTGACATCACCTATCGCGTATATGATTACGGAAGACTGGTGGACGGCAAGCCCAGACAGCTCCATGTCGAGCAGAGCCTGGAGGTCATTAAGGTGCCCGACAATGCGGGAAGAGATGGGCTCATCCACACGGAAAACGGCGAGAGTGCCGCCCGGATTAATGAGAGAAAGCTTTTGGTGGACTGCACTTATTACAAGGTATGGAAGCTGACCACCGGGGGGACATTTACCATGGAACAGAGCGATCCCTTCCTGATTGCAACGGTGCTGGAAGGAAGCGGAAGCATCGACGGAAGGGAGATGACCTGCGGAGACAGTCTGTTGTTCCCCACAGGATACGGTGACATTTGCTTTTCAGGGGATATGACGCTATTGTTATGCACAGCAAACTGAGGTCCTGCAACCGTCCCATCGGATAAAATGTCGTCCAATTAATCGATATTTCCGGAAAAAGAGAAGTTGACAAATACCCCCTATGGGTATATTCTTTCAGTAGCGAAGAAATACCTGTGGGGGGTATATTTTACGTGCGTCGACAGATACTAACAAGAGATAGGGGAGAAGAACATGAAGAAAAGAAATACAGCGGAGCTTCGGGGGCTTAAGAATCGGCTGAACCGTATTATCGGTCAGCTCAACGGAATCAGCCGCATGCTGGATGAAAACCGCTATTGCGGCGATGTCCTGACGCAGGTGGCTGCTGCACAAAAGGCACTGCAGGCGTTTGGCAATCTTGTGTTAAAGGATCACATGGAGACCTGTGTGGTGGAGGAGATCCGAAAGGGCAACCTGTCGGTGGTGGATGAGGCAATCGAATTGATTGAGAAGCTAAAGTAGGGGATCGAAAAGCATCGGCCTTCGTTTGGCGGAGGTTCTGCGATTGATTTGAATGGAGAAAGGAACCGGATATGAAGGAGCGATACCATGTTTCGGGAATGACTTGTTCGGCCTGTTCTGCACATGTGGAAAAGTGTGTGAACCGGTTGGACGCGGTGGAGAGAGCCTCCGTGAATCTCTTGACCGAGACCATGGAGGTGGTCTACGACGAGACCCGGATGGACAGTACTGCTATTTGTAAGGCTGTGGAGGATGCAGGATACGGCGCACAGCTGTTTGGGGCTGCCGGACAGGACAGCACGGACGGGAAACACAGATCGGCAGACAGCGAGGAGATCAAAGAGATGCGCAAGCGCCTGATCGTCTCTGTTGTTTTTCTGATCCCGTTAATGTATGTGTCAATGTTCCATATGATTCATGCGTGGTTTGGGTTTCCAATTCCTGAAATGACCATGAGAGTATTTCACGGAAACGAAAACACACTGATCTTTTCATTTACACAGTTTCTGCTGGTGTTGCCGATTCTCTGTGTAAACCGCAAGTTTTTCCGGGTGGGCTTTCAAACACTGCGTCATCTTTCCCCCAATATGGATTCTCTGATTGCGGTGGGAGCAGGAGCTGCCATGGTGTATGGGGTGTTCGCCATTTACCGCATCGGCTGGGGGCTGGGACATGGTGATATGGCTCTGGTGGAGCAGTATTCCGGGGATCTGTATTTTGAGTCCGCGGGGATGATTCTTACGTTGATTACCCTCGGCAAATATCTGGAGACCCGCTCCAAGGGCAAGACCGGTGAGGCGATCACAAAGCTGATGGATCTTTCGCCGCAAACGGCAATCCGTCTGACACAGTCCGGTGATGAGGAGGAGATTCCCACACAACTGCTCGCAGCGGGGGATATCTTTCTGGTGAAGCCCGGCAGCAGAGTCCCCGTGGACGGAACCGTTCTGGAGGGCAATTCCGGCGTAGATGAGTCGGCGATTACCGGGGAGAGCATCCCGGTGGAAAAGCGTCCCGGTGACAAAGTGATCAGCGCTACCATCAACCGGGCGGGATTTTTGAAATGTCGTGCAGATCGTGTGGGAGACGCCACAACGCTTGCCCAGATCATACGCCTGGTGGAGGAAGCGAGCGCAAGCAAGGCTCCCATTGCACAGCTGGCGGATAAGGTTGCCGGGGTTTTTGTCCCGGTGGTGATGGGAATTGCACTTTTGACACTGCTTGTGTGGTTCTGCGTGGGAGCGGGCGCGGAGTTCGCGATTTCCTCGGCCATCGCTGTGCTGGTAATCTCTTGTCCCTGCGCGCTGGGTCTGGCAACCCCCGTGGCAATCATGGTGGGAACCGGCGTGGGAGCGGGCAACGGCATTTTGATCAAGTCCGGTGAGGCACTTCAGCGTGCGCAGGAGATCGATACAGTGGTGCTGGATAAGACCGGAACCATCACGGAGGGGAACCTTACGGTGCTGGATATGGATTGTCCGGAAAGAGGAATGTCTGCGGAGACCATGCTCACAGCGGCTGCGGCGCTGGAACGGATGAGCGAACATCCTCTTGCAGAGGCCGTTTTGCGGGAGGCGGACAGAAGAAAGTGTCCGAAGAAACGCATCCGGGATTTTAACGCTGTGTTCGGAAGGGGAATTTCCGGCGTGACGCAGGAGGATATCTGTGTTCTGCCGGATGATTCCGACGGCCCCACCGGAAGGATCGGAGGTGCGCGCCGGGAAAACGATGTCTGTATTGCGGCAGGCAGCAGGATTTTCATCGGAAACCTTGCATTCCTGGAGGAGAATGGATTCACGGATCCGGCTGCAGTAAAATCCGCACGGGAAGCGGCAGACCAAAAAGCGGATGAGGGACAGACACCCCTCCTGGTGGCAATGAAAGTGCCGGGAGATCCCCTTCGTCTGATCGGTGTCATCGGTGTGGCGGATACCGTAAAGAAGAGCTCGGAACAGGCCATTTCCGCGTGGCGCAGAATGGGAATCCGGGTGGTCATGCTGACCGGCGATAACAAGAGGACGGCGGAGGCGGTACAGCGCAGACTAAAACTTACCGATGTCATTGCAGAAGTGCTTCCCCGGGATAAGGAACGCTATGTCAGCAAGCTGAAGGAGGCAGGCAGAAGGGTGGCGATGATCGGAGACGGTATCAACGATGCTCCGGCACTTGCCGCGGCAGATGTGGGGATGGCCATCGGTGCCGGTACGGATGTGGCGATGGAGAGTGCGGATATCGTACTGATGAAGAGCGACCTTCGGGATGCGGTGACGGCGATGAAACTAAGTCGTGCGGTAATCCGCAATATCCGGCAGAATCTGTTCTGGGCATTCTTTTACAACAGCATCGGCATTCCCCTTGCAGCGGGACTGTTGTATCCCGCATTCGGCCTGCGCCTGACCCCCATGTTCGGGGCTGCCGCGATGAGTATGAGCAGTATTTTTGTGGTCGGAAACGCTCTGCGATTGAGGCTTTTTCAGAGTGGTTTCCGCGACTTGGAACAGGATGATACAGTGCTGCCCGGGAAGGTGGTAGAGGGAGAAAAGCCGGGAAAGGTAGAAGAGCCGGGAAATAGAGAAAACTCGAAAAAAGAAGAAAATACAGAAACGGAAGGGAGTAAAACCATGAAAAAGAAAATGACAATCGAAGGAATGATGTGCGGACACTGTACCGGAAGAGTGCAGAAGGTGCTGGAGGCTCTGGATGGAGTATCGGCGGTGGAAATGAGTCTTGAGAATAAGACAGCTACCGTCTTTCTGGAAAAGGAAGTAGCGGAAGAGATTTTAAGCGGTGCCGTTACCGAAGCCGGATATGAGGTCATCAAAATCGAGACAGAGTAGATCGCAATGATTCGTCTGCTTATGGGCGAAATTCCAAGATTATCCGAGAATGCGCTTTGATCGGAGACTAGGGGTGAGGAAAATCCCTTTTTCATTTGTGTATTTACCGGAAGATTAACTGGTGGAGTTTCCATTTATCTGAGCAAGCAACTGAACTCACCAAGTAAATTTATACTTTCGTTATTGTAGACCCAAAGAAAGTTCAAAACTGTATTTGGCATGAACAACCCTATCTTGGTACTACGGATGTAAACGAAATCCCGTTCTTGCACAATCTGTCTCCCCATGGTACAATCACCTCAAA
>CAMAGI010000032.1 GCA_945833775.1 uncultured Lachnospiraceae bacterium | reverse complement strand
CCATAAAAAAGCTCCGACCACATTCCTGTGGACGGAGCTTTCGTCTTTCACAACAAAGTATTGATTAGTTCTTTGCAGCCATCTCTGCCTTGAGCTTCTCGGTAAGAGCGGGAAGGATCTTATTCAGATCCCCTACGATACCGTAGTCGGCTACATCGAAGATGGGAGCGGTTTCGTCCTTGTTGATGGCAATGATCAGATCGGACTCTTCCATACCTGCCAGGTGCTGGATGGCACCGGAGATACCGATTGCAAAGTAAACGTTGGGACGAACGGTCTTACCGGTCTGTCCAACCTGGAGATCCTTGGGCTTCCAACCTGCATCCACAACTGCACGGGAGCAGCTTACGGTTCCGCCGATCACATCTGCAAGATCCTCCAGAAGTTTGAAGTTCTCAGCGCTTCCTACGCCACGTCCACCGGATACCAGAATCTTAGCATCCATGATGTCAACGGTATCGGATACTGCCTTAACAACCTCCAGAATCTCAACATACTTGTTATCGGGAGTGAAGCCGGGGTTAAACTCAACCACGTTTGCCTTTACGCCGGCCTGACGTGCACGCTTCTGCATAACACCGGGACGAACGGTAGCCATCTGAGGACGGAAATCAGGGCAGGCAATGGTAGCAATGGTGTTTCCGCCGAAGGCAGGACGGGTCATAAGAAGCTGATTGTGCTTCTGCTCTCTGCCGGGGATGGGATTGATCGGGAAATCACCGATCTCAAGCTGTGTGCAGTCTGCGGTAAGTCCGGTATGGATTCTTGCAGATACACGGGGACCAAGGTCACGTCCGATTGCGGTTGCTCCTACCAGCATGATCTCAGGCTTGAACTCGTTGATAACGGAAGCCAGTGCATGTGCATAAGGCTCGGTTCTGTACTCTTTCAGTTCGGGATCATCTACAACGATTACTCTGTCAGCGCCGTACTCAGCCAGTTCGTCTGCAAGTCCCTTCACGTTGCTTCCAACCAATACAGCAGTTACATCGGTGCCCAGAGCATCTGCCAGATCCTTTCCTTTGCCGATCAACTCGAAAGCGATACTGTTGATTACGTTGTCTACCTGCTGCGCGAAGACATATACGCCCTTATATTCTTCCAAATTCATTGTGTTTTCCTCCATATTTCGTTAGATGACATGCTTCTCTTTCAGCTTGCCTACGATGTAGTCAACGGACTCAGCGGGATCAAGAGTAACCTTCTCGCCGGCACCCTTTCTTACCTTATCGGAAGCCTTTGCAATCTGGGTAGGGGAACCCTTCAGGCCGAGGTTGGAATCCTCAACGTCCACCAGATTTGCTCTGCCCCATACAGTGATCTCTGCTGCACATGCATCAAAGATTCCGCCGGGAGTCATATAACGGGGCTCGCCAAGCTCTGCCAGAGCGGTAACCAGGCAGGGCATCTTAGCCTTGAGCACATGATATCTGTCATCGTACTGACGCTCAACGATAACGCTGTCGCCCTCCACCTTGATATTCTGTGCATAAGAGATTACGGGAATGTTCAGATGCTCGGAAATCTGAGGACCAACCTGTGCGGTATCACCGTCAATTGCCTGACGGCCGGTGATGATCAGATCATACTCAAGATTGCGGATAGCACCTGCAAGGGTCTGAGAAGTAGCCCAGGTATCGGCACCGCCGAGTACACGATCGGTTACCAGAATGCCCTTGTCGGCACCCATTGCCATAGCCTCGCGAAGCACGTCCTCAGCCTTGGGAAGACCCATGGTGATTACGGTAACTTCGGTATTCTCAGGATCCTGATCCTTCAGACGAAGTGCAGCCTCAAGGCCTGCTTTGTCATCGGGATTCATGATAGTCATCATAGCAGCTCTGTCCAGAGTACCGTCGGGATTGAACTTAACGCCGCCCTTGGTATCGGGAACCTGCTTTACACAAACAACGATTTTCATTGTATTTTCTCCTTTATAAATTGATAGTGCCCGGCGTTTTGCCGGAGGGGCTAACGATGTCGAACGATCGAAGTGGAATTATTTCAGCAGATTTGCGGAGATAACCATTCTCTGAACCTCGCTGGTTCCCTCGTAGATCTCAGTGATCTTGGCATCACGCATCATGCGCTCCACATCGTACTCTCTGGTGTAGCCGTAACCGCCGTGCAGCTGAACAGCCTTGGTGGTAACTTCCATAGCCATCTCTGCAGCGTACAGCTTCGCCATAGCAGCCTCTACACTGTAGGAGGTCTTGTGATCCTTTACATACTGATCCTTGGTGCAGGCAGCCTTGTATACCATGTACTGGGCAGCCTGTGCCTTGGTAGCCATATCAGCCAGCTGGAACTGGGTGTTCTGGAAAGCGCTGATGGAACGACCGAACTGCTTTCTCTCCTTGGTGTAAGCGATGGTTCTCTCAAGAGCACCCTCACCGATTCCGAGAGCCTGCGCAGCGATACCGATACGTCCGCCGTCCAGCGTGTGCATTGCAATGTTAAAGCCCTTACCCTGCTGTCCGAGCATGTTCTCCTTGGGAACACGGCAATCGGTGAAGATCAGCTCATAGGTGGAGGATCCGCGGATACCCATCTTCTTCTCCTTGGTACCGAAGGTGAATCCGGGCGTTCCTTTTTCTACGATGAAGGAAGAGATCTCCTTGATCATCTTGCCTCTCTTTTCAATCACGCCGGTAACGGCGAAAATAACATAAACGTCAGCTTCCTTACCGTTGGTAATGAAGATCTTGGAGCCGTTGATCACCCACTCATCTCCGTCGAGAACAGCCTTGGTCTGCTGTCCCTGCGCATCCGTACCTGCACCGGGCTCGGTCAGACCGAAAGCACCGATCTTACGGCCGCTTGCCAGATCAGGAAGGTACTTCTGCTTCTGCTCCTCGGTACCATAGGTAAGGATCGGATCGCAGCAAAGAGAGGTATGAGCGGATACGATAACTGCGGTGGTACCGCAAACCTTTGCCAGCTCTTCCACGCACATAGCGTAGGTCAGGTTGTCACAGCCCTGTCCGCCGTACTCCTTGGGAACCGGAATACCCATAAAGCCTGCCTTTGCCATCTTCTCTACGGTTGCACGAGGGAAAACTTCGGTCTCATCGACTTCCTGAGCCAGGGGCTTTACTTCTTTTTCAGCGAACTCTCTGAACAGAGCGCGCGCCATTTCATGTTCTTTTTTCAAAGTGAAATCCATGATTTCATTTCCTCCATATCATTTATTTCTGCCGCTGTTACAGCGTTCTTTTCAAAATTACTGAGCATCAGCAAAATTACTGAGCATCAACGGGAGTCTTGGTGCGGTCTGCGTTGTAAACGTAGAAGCCTCTGCCGCTCTTGACACCGAGGTTGCCGCCGCGAACCATCTTACGGATCAGAGGACAAGCACGATACTTGCTGTCGCCGGTCTCGGCATAGAGAACATCCATGATTGCAAGGCAGATATCCAGACCTACGAAATCACCCAGTTCCAGGGGTCCCATGGGATGATTGGCACCGAGCTTCATTGCTGCGTCAATTCCGGCAATATCGGAAACACCCTCCATCTTAATGAAAGCAGCTTCATTGATCATGGGGATCAGGATGCGGTTAACAACAAAGCCTGCAGCCTCGTTCACCTGTACGGGGGTCTTGCCGATCTCCTCGGAGATCTTCTTGATGGTCTCAACGACCTCTGCGGGGGTGTTCACACCTGCAATCACCTCTACCAGTTTCATGCGGTCAGCGGGGTTGAAGAAATGCATACCGATCATGGGGCGGTTTAAGCCGTTGCCGATCTCGGTGATGGAAAGGCTGGAAGTGTTGGATGCAAAAATGCACTCAGGCTTTGCAATCTTGTCAAGCTCACCGAAAGTGGTCTTCTTTACTTCCATATTCTCAAATGCAGCCTCAACGATCAGATCGCAGTCAGCGCAAAGGTTCTCCTTCAGACCGGGAGTGATCTTTGCAAGGATTGCATCAACGGTCTCCTGGGTCATTTTGCCTTTCTCAACAAGCTTTGCATAGCCCTTGGCGATCTTGTCCTTGCCGCCTTCTGCCCACTCCTGCTTGATATCGCAAAGAGCTACCTCATATCCGTCTACCTGGGCAAAAGCCTTGGCAATGCCCTGTCCCATAGTGCCGGCTCCGATAATACCTACTTTCATTGAAAGTTCCTCCTTAATAAAATAGAATTTATGAATGATTACGCGTTCTTAAAAGGCGCTTTTACCTTATCCTTGTTCTTGTCGAGGAAGAATGCCATTCCGTACTTCTGATCCTCGGTCTCAAAGCAGCTTCCGAAAAGCTTCTCTTCAATCACAATCGCTTCGTCCATGGAAACCTCAAGGCCGTCGTTGATTGCCTTCTTGCAGGCTCTGACAGCGATGGGCGCATTCTTGGCAATTCCCGCAGCCATCTTCTCGGCTGCTGCCAGAAGCACTTCCTGTGCGGTCTTAACCACATTGCCCTCTTCGTCCGTCTCAGCGGAGTAAACCTCATTCACCAGTCCGATTCTGAGTGCCTCGTTTGCCTTGATGTTGCGTGCGGTGTAAATCAATTGTTTTGCCATTCCGGGGCTTACCAGGCGGGCAAGTCTCTGGGTTCCGCCGAAGCCGGGGGTAATTCCCAGGCCAACCTCGGGCTGACCGAACACAGCGTTGTCGGAGCAGATGCGGATATCACAGCTCATGGAGATCTCGCAGCCGCCGCCCAGTGCAAAGCCGTTTACCGCTGCAATCACGGGAATGGGGAAAGTCTCAAGCTTGCGGAACACATCGTTTCCCTTCTTGCCGAAGGCTTCTCCCTCCGCCTTGGTCAGATTGCTCATCTCACCGATATCTGCGCCTGCAACAAAGGACTTGGCGCCGGCACCGGTGAGAATCAGGCAGCGAACCTCATCCAGGTCTACGGCATCAAGGGTTGCATCCAGCTCATCGAGAACCTGAGAATTCAGCGCATTCAGTGCTTTTTCGCGGTTGATGGTGATGATGGCATAATTGCCTTTCTGTTCGTACAAAATGTAATCCATGTCATTCTCCTTCACAAACTCTGTTTCTGACACATCAAGGAGAATGCCGAAGCATCCTCCTTTTACGTTAAATTAGTCCTCGATTTTAACAATGGTGGAGCATCCCATACCACCGCCGATACACAGGGTTGCAAGACCGGTCTTGGCACCCTTTGCCTGCATCTCGTGAAGCAGGGTTACCAGAATACGGCATCCGGATGCACCTACGGGATGTCCGAGTGCGATTGCACCACCGTTGGGGTTGAGCTGTCTGTCAACATCGATTCCCAGATCCTTGCCGACTGCCACGGACTGAGCGGCAAATGCCTCATTTGCCTCGATGATGTCGAAGTCTTCAATCTTCATGCCGGCCTTTGCCATAACCTTCTTAGTAGAAGCAACCGGTCCGATACCCATAACCTCGGGGCGAACACCTGCCAGTGCGCCTGCAACGAAGGTAGCCATGGGCTTAACGCCGAGCTCCTTAGCCTTCTCCTCGCTCATCACTACGATTGCCGCAGCACCGTCATTGATACCGGAAGCGTTGCCGGCGGTAACAAATCCGTCGGGGTTGATGGGGCGAAGCTTCTGGAGTCCTTCGATCGTGGAGCCGGGGCGGGGACCCTCATCCACCTTGAACTCTACCATCTCTTTCTTTTTCTTAACCATCACGGGTACGATCTCCGCGTCGAACGCACCGGACTTCTGAGCAGCCTCAGCCTTCAGCTGGCTCTTTAATGCGAACTCATCCAGCTCCTCGCGGGTAAGACCCCACTCGCGGCAGATATTGTCTGCGGTCATGATCATGTGATAATTGTTGAATGCATCCCAAAGTGCATCGTTGACCATGGTATCCACCAGAGTACCATTGTTCATTCTATAACCGAAACGGCCCTGAGGAATTGCGTAGGGAGCCATGGACATGTTCTCCATACCACCGGCTACCACGATATCGGCATCGCCGGCCATGATCATCTGGGCAGCCTGGTTTACACAGTTCAAACCGGAACCGCACACCACGTTCATGGTAACTGCGGGAACCTCGATGGGAAGACCTGCCTTGATGGATGCCTGACGGGCTACGTTCTGACCCTGGCCTGCCTGGATTACACAACCCATGTACACCTGGTCAACCTGCTCAGGCTTTACACCTGCGCGATTCAGTGCCTCTTTGATCACGATTGCACCCAGCTCTGCAGCGGGAGTGGTGCTCAGAGATCCGCCCATGGTACCGATTGCGGTACGGCATGCTCCGGCTAATACAACTTTCTTTGCCATTTGTTTTTCCTCCAATTTTTGATGTATGTTTGTGATATTGCTCTGTTTCCCTGCAATGATTTTGATGATTGTTATTTTTTTATCATTGCATTTGACCTCATTGTATCATAGGGAAACTTCTTTTGCAATGGCTTTCCGTTAAAATTTGATAAAAAAATAACAAATCCTGAAATTGGCAAATTTGCCGCTATGAGAAAATTGCATACAGCTAAGAGATATGGTAAAATTATTAAATAGCTAATGCACTTCAAATGATACAATACATGAGAGAAGACAAATATCATGAAGAAATTGACTCGTTTTGAAACGATCGTAAAACGAAAAAATCTGGATTTCGCGTCCTCCGGGACGAACTTTTATGCTTTTCTGGGAAGCCGCATCTACTGCACCTTCGACCGGCTGGTCGTGCGCGAGGATGTGCCCGTCCTGAAAAGGGCCCTGGAAGAGGGCAGCAAAGCGCTCATCCACCTGCTTCCCGAAGAGGAGGGGGAGCCGTTGGCGGTTCTGCTCACCTGTACCCCCGATGTTGCCCCTGACCGGATTCATGTGGAGATGATTCCCGTCGATGAGCTGCTCGCTTCCACCGAACAGCTGGAAAATGAGCTGGAGCACGCCAGGGCAGTTCTTTCCTTATACAATGACTACCTGTTTGACTACAATGCGGCAACCGACCATCTGCGTGTCTATCAGCCGGACCGTAAGGAGACAGAGTTCGCCGACACGACCCTGGATCGCTTTGAAGAATATCTTCTTGCCAGGGATAAGAAAAAACACAGCAAGGAGATTCTGAAATTTATAAACGCTCTGCGCACGGGCACCCGGTCCTTTCAGACAGAGATCCCGGGTAATGTTTTAAACGATGAAGAGGCGACGCTGACGCTGATCAAGGGGGCCTGTCTGTACCACGACGGAGAATACCGCTCTGCTGCCGGAATGATTCATCTGGGCAGCAAACGCACAAGCTCCAGGAAGAAAATCCCCGAGCTGGATTTTCTCACCGGCGTGCTGTCCAAATCGGAGATTACCGAACAGGCTACCAACCAGATTGATCTGTTGAAAACTCCCAATATTTCAATCGCCATCATTGATATCGATTATTTTAAATCCATCAACGATCGGTTTGGTCACCAAACCGGAGACGAGGTGCTGCGGAAGGTGGCGGCCATCATCGACGCACAGGTGGGTGATTCCGGTATTGTGGGACGAATCGGCGGCGATGAGTTCATGGTTCTTTTCTACAATGCCTACGACATGGAACAGACCCGGGAACGGCTCCGCTCCATCAAGGACATGGTGGCTTCCGCCTTCCTCGGCGAGAAATTCGATCCACCCCTCACCCTCTCCATCGGATGTGCTTCTTTTCCCAAGGATGCCTCCGATTACGATGAAGTATTTGCTCTGGCCGACTTTGCTCTGTATCGTGCCAAGGAAAAAGGGCGCGCCCGGTATGTGATCTACGATGTACAAAAGCACGGAACGCTGGAGGAAATCCAACGCACCAAAGCAAATCCGCGCGGTCACAACAGTCGTTCGGACAATCTCTCTCCGGAGGCCAGAGTGTGCGCTATGTTAAATCGCCACTATACGGGCAAGGGTGTTCCCCTGAATATTTTGATGGATGAAATTGCACAGGGCTTCGGAATCGAGCGCGTCATGCTGTACAGCGGAAGTCCTCTGCGCGTTGTCGCAGCCGGTGGAACACGCCTGCTTCCCAACAATATTCTCAGCGGAACCGTCGATTATCTGGAAGACCCTTATATCCAGCGCAAGTTCGAGGACGGCGGAGAATGCTATGCCATTGACAACACCGCGCTCTTCGAGGAATCGCACCCCCAGCTGTTCGATAAGCTCTGCAGACAAAGTGTTCTTTCCTTGTTCCAGGTTCGTTTTTCGGATGCGGCCGGCACCCCTTCCATCTTAAGTCTGGAATATGTCACCAACCGTACTTCCTGGAACGCTACTCTGATTCCCTGCTATCGTCTGCTTGCAAAGCTTTTGTCGGAGTATACCCTTGTGACGCCTGATAATCAGTAACTGTAGGATCCTTAATATCGGTGCTTCGCACCCATTCCTTTGTGCCCTCCACCTTCTCAACCGGCTGCGTATGTTTTGCCAGGAAGCGTGTGAGGGCATAAAGGTCAATCCAGATCTCATTGTCACATTCCTTCTGGCTTTCATCAAAGATCAGTTCCAATCCCCAATGCAAATGTGTCACTTCTATATTATTTACGTTCTCTTTGACAGAGTAACCGGTGTGCCCCATGTAACCGATGACATCACCGGCTGTCACAACAGAGCCCTCCTCAAGCCCCTCCGCAAAGGGATAATTCTGACGCAGATGGGCGTAATAATAGTATCGTTTTCCATCGAAGCTCCGGATTCCGATCCGCCAGCCCCCGTATTGGTTCCAGCCCATGGCTTCCACCACACCGGATTCCACCGCGATGATCGGTGTACCAACCAAGCCCATCATGTCGTGTCCCAGATGTCTTCTCTTATAACCATAGCTTCTGCCGGCTCCGAAATCATCATAATGTGTATAGTCAAATCCCCTCGCCAGCGGAAAGTATCCTTTCAAGCCATATACTGTCTCAAAACACCCCTCAGGGCTGTCCGTATTCTCCCTCTCATATTCCCCCACAAGACCGCCCAGTGCTGCCGCGTATGCCTCTTGATAGTAGGAATAGTATTTCAGCTTTTCCGTATACTCTTCCAATGTCTTCTCCCCTGCGGACAGGGCTTTGGCCGCCTTCTCCATATTTTTTAGCGCCGCCTTGTCAAAGGTCCCTCCCGACTGTGCAGCCGTCAGTGCCAGAAGATCAATCCAGCATACCGGATGTTTCGTCCCGTGGGTCTTGACGTCCCAATCATAGGCCGTACACAGAGCCTCATAGGAGACCGTAAAATCCACCCACTTGATATAGTTTTGCTCAATGATCAGCGCTTCGGATGCGGTACTTCTGCTGGGGTTTGTCTCCTTCGCTCCTGTGAGCATCACGATCCCCAGTGCCAGAATTGCAACCGCCTCCGCCAATATCCCGACTTTCATCCGCACGATTCGTTTTCCCTCGAACTGCCTGTTCATATTCGCTCCGAGTGGGTTTCATCGGTGCAGTATATGAAAAAAGCGGCAGACTTATACGTCCGCCGCTTTCTGCTGTCTTTGACAAATCGTTTCGTGGGAAAGTATTCTCCGGTCTCGATTTTGTGTACTTATACCTCAGGCTCGATCAACCCGTAGGTATCTCCCTTTCTCTTGTATACCACATTCACCTGATCGGTCTCCGCATTGATGAATACAAAGAAGTTATGTCCGAGAAGTTCCATCTGGATGCAGGCATCCTCGGGATACATGGGTTTGATGTCAAACTTCTTGGTACGGACGATCTTGATCTCCTCCTCATCCGCATAATCCTTCTCGACATAGAACTGGCTGAAGGAAGCAGCCGCCTGTTGTCTGTCAACGATCTTTGTCTTATATTTCTTCAACTGCCTCTCAATGATCTCTTCCACCAGATCAATGGATACATACATATCATTGCTGACCTGCTCGGAACGAATGATGCTGCCCTTAACGGGGATGGTAACCTCAATCTTCTGCCGATCCTTCTCGACACTCAAACTAACATGAATTTCTGTATCGGCGTTAAAATACTTCTCCAGCTTACCGAGTTTTTCTTCTACTGCCGATCTTAATCCGGGAGTAACATCGATATTTCTGCCTAAAATTACAAATTTCATAATGGTCATCCCTTTCTGTCTGTTATTGTGTAGTCATTATAACATATTGGCTATACTTTTTGCAACAATTTAACATTTTATTTACTTATTTTTGACATTGACCCTGTCAAGGTAAATTTCCATATTTTTCGGCGTTTTGGAAATTTTTGTCATTATTCCCAAAACATCCGTTCTATAAATCATGTGTTCGAATCCCTTTCCGGGGTAACAAAAATCTGTGGATAATGTGCATAACTTGGTGCATAACCTCATTTTGCCTTGAAACGGGGGTTTTGTCCTGTGGATAACTCTTACATTTCCGTCTCCGGTAATTTTAAATTATAACGCTTGTTTTTATATTTTTAGTGATTTTGTACAAGCACAAAATGTCAATGGTACTTTTCTCCCGAATACAATATTTAGAAAGTTTTCACATCTTTCGTGCATTTTCAATCAATCAGACCAAAAAAGGCCGCTCTCTTCCGAGAGCAGCCTTTTCATGCGTCATACTTTCAAGATTAGAAGATTCGTCTGATGGCAAGGATTTTCTTGTAATCGGCTCTGGATACGATAATGCCCGTCTTGGCACTGGATGCGTGAACGATCTGTCCGTCGCCCACGTAGAGTGCCACATGTCCGGAATAGCAGATCAGATCACCGGGCTGCGCGTTCTCAAGACCGCCCTCCACAGCGGATCCCTGTTTTCTGTCCGCTGCCGAAGAATGGGGCAGACTCACACCGAAGTTTGCATAAACACTCATGACAAATCCGGAACAGTCAGCGCCCTCAGTCAGACTGGTACCGCCGTAAACATAGGGATTGCCCACAAACTGCAGGGCATAATCGACAACGGCGCGACCCATCTCACTTCCCCCTTCGGAGGACACGTAGGTAGTAGCCGTCTCGGTCTTTTGTGAGGATGCACTATTTTTACTCTGTGCCGCAGCAGCAGCTTTGCGTGCTTTTTCACGCTCTGCCGCCTCCTTGGCAAGACGAGCTTCCTCTTCCTCCTTCGACTCTGCCTGAACAAATTCCGTATGAAGATCCACATATTCGGTTGACACCCAACCGGGCGCTTCCTCAATATCCACCTTGACCCACTCTTCGGTCTCCTCTAAAACCACCAGTTCATCCGCCAGAGGAACCAGTCCGATGACCTCTGCGTCCAGGCCGGGCTCCTTGCGAACCTTCAGTGTGGTGGTGTTGACCGTCGCGATGCGGGTTCCCACCTCCAGGGCTTTCTCAACCGCATCCTCTCCGGTGATACAGAATTCGGCTTTCACATAACCGGTCACATTGCCGGAGGTAATCTGATACCAACCGTCCTCCTCCGCAAGGAAGGTACCTACGGAATTGTTGTACAGCTTGCCGACAATCTCGCCGGACTCGCTGGGCAGGCTTCTCACATTCACGTAATTATTGACCTGTGCAATCACCAGTTTGCTGTACAGATTCTCCTCCGTGGGCTGGGTCTTCAGAATTGCAAGTGCAACCTGATCGTCAAACAGCTGTACGCATTTCACCTGACGCTCAATCGGAAGTGTGGATTTGTTGGCACTTGCCGCCACACTCTCGAGAGTAGCGCCGCTGTCGAGCATGAGCGCTGCACCGCCGCTGACCAGCGAGGAACTCTTCCCGGAAGAACTGTTAGCGGATGCCTGTACGTCGATATTCATACCTGTAAAAACGATGACAGAGGCCATCAAACAGGTGTAAAATTTTGCAGATCGAAAAAACATTCCTGAACTCCTAAATATGAAACAGTTGTTATGAATTATTACAAATTTGTTACATCTGTTAACTAATATAGCATGAGATTTCACATTTGTCAACCGATCCGCGAATCCGGTAAAAATTGGAAATTTGTTGCAGGAGCCCTTGATTTTACTGGGTTTTGCAACAAAGAAAGCCCGGTCACCCGGGCTTTTTGTCTACCAACAATCTTTTCAATTCTATCGAAAAAATTAAGAATTTTCTTTCGGAGCAACTGTCAACGCAATTGTCTTACATAGGCATCGGCACTCACCGCAGCGTTTGCCCCGTCTGCCACAGCGGTCACCACCTGACGTAAGGGTTTCTTACGGATATCTCCTGCCGCAAAGATTCCGGGGCAGTCCGTCACACAGTCCTCTCCCGCCAGAACATAGCCCGCCTCGTCACAGCTTACCAGGCCCTGTACCAGTTCGGTGAGGGGATGAATTCCCACTGCAATGAACACGCCGGCTACCGCAAGGTACCGCTCTTCATTGTTCTTCACATCCTGCAGGACAAGCCCTTCCACCGCGTCGCTTCCTTTGATCTGTCGCACCACATGGCTGTAGAGAATCTCGACATTGGGAAGGCCTTGAAGCTCTTCCTGAAGCACTTTTGCTCCGCGCAGTTCCTCCCGTCTGTGAATCAGATACACCTTTTCGCATGTTTTCGCCAGATAGATGGCATCCTCCAACGCCACATCGCCGCCACCCACAACCGCAACCGTTCTTCCGCGAAAGAAAGCCCCGTCACAGGTTGCGCAATAGGAGACGCCGGCCCCCGACAATTCCTCCTCGCCGGGCACACCCAGAAGCGCATGCTGTGCACCGGTCGCCAGAAGAACCGCCCGGGTCTCCAGATCCTCCCTGCGGGTATGAACGATCTTCACGGCACCCTTATCGGTGATACCAGTCACCTGCGCCTCGAGGAAAGGCACCCCAAGCCTGTCCGCATGGGCGCGGAACTGCAGCCCCATATCAAACCCGTTGATTCCGGGCATTCCCAGATAATTGTCCACCTCATAAGTGTTGAGTATCTGGCCGCCGCTCATGGGATTCTGTTCCACAACCAGGAGATTACTGCCCGCTCTTTTCGCATAGACTGCCGCCGAGAGACCGGCCGGGCCGGAACCGATGATGATCAGATCGTACATAGTTATCCTCCGCCTCTTTCGAACGCTCTTTTTCTTCCAGTATTGCACGCCGTAAGTATTTCAATCTAAGTTTATCAGTTTCCGTCTGGAAAAACAAGCAAGGCTTTGCTATAATGAAACCGGCGGTCGGAGAAGACGCATTCGCGCGGCAAATCACCGCCTGCCCCACCACACACAAACAATCGAGAGGATTTTCCATGAATTCATTTTCTTCTTCCACGCCGGCGCCCCGCAGACAGGCCCTGATTACCGGCGCCTCCAGGGGCATCGGGCGGGCAATTGCAAAAGCCTTTGCACAGGCCGGCTATGATCTGGCGCTGACCTGTTCCAATTCCTATGCGGATCTGTGCACCCTTCGGGATGCATTGATTGACGAGTATAAGATTCGCTGCACCGCCTTTTTGGCGGATGCCGGAGAGGAAGAAGCAATGGCAGCCGTCTTCCAATCCCTGGATCGGCTGGATGTACTGGTCAACAATGCGGGGATTTCCCACATCGGTCTTTTGTCCGATATGTCCTCCGACGACTGGCACCGTGTCATCCGGGTCAATCTGGACAGTTGCTTCTACACCTGTCGCGCCGCAATCCCCCTCATGTTACGGGAGCATTCCGGCAGAATCATCAACATTTCCTCCGTCTGGGGAAATGTGGGCGCTTCCATGGAGGTCGCCTACTCCGCCTCCAAGGGCGGCATAAATGCTTTCACAAGAGCCCTGGCCAAGGAGCTTGCCCCCAGCGGAATCTGCGTCAACGCCATCGCACCGGGCGTTATTGATACCGATATGAACGCCTGCTTAGGCGAAGAGGATCGCTCCGCGCTGATTGCAGAAATACCGGCTGACCGCATGGGAACCGCACAAGAGGTGGCTCAGCTTGCCCTCTCCCTGGCGCAAAGCCCGGCTTATCTCACCGGTCAGATACTAACAATGGACGGCGGATGGACTTAACCACCCGCCGTTCTTTTCTTTTCGTTCGGTTTTGACCGCGCCTTACAGGAAGCCGCCATGTTCGTAGACATCGCTCATTCCCCCGTCCGGGACCTCTTCCCGCAGAATCCTGCGCACTTCCTCCATACTCCGCGCATCCTTGCAGCGCATAATGATATGCTCTCTGTGCGTTTCCGTCAACTCACCGCCGAACTCATAGGGCATTTCCTCAGCTATAGGAAGCGCCGCTCCGGTTGTCTCCGGTGACTGCGCCAGCGGATCGCCGACCGAAAATGCTCCGGTGCCGGGCGTCCCCAGAGCCGCGCCTGCCACCCAGGGAACTCCCCAGCCATTCCAACCGTTGTCCATACCGCACCTCTTTCCGCGCATGAAACCCATGTGCTGTAACAGTATGTGCAGTGTGAAATTTTTTACAACGGTATTTTTTGTAAGTTTGCTTTACGGATTTCCCAGCGTTCTGCGAAAGAAAGCCAAAAATCCATCCTCCACGGCAACCTTGTCAAGGCGCTCCTTCTTCAGATCGTAATAATACCGAACGGTCGGGATATCCAGCGAGATACTGTCCAGGGGAAAACCCGGAACACAGGCGATCGTCGGATGGGGTCTGTCCGTGATCCAAAAGGGTTCACTGGCAAGAGAGTCATCCATAGCCCGAAAGATATGATTCTCATCCAGAACAAGACAGATGGCATTGCGGTATCGGCAGGTGAGGACCTTCCGCTCCGGATCCATAGTTTCGGACTGCGAAATCACCTCCGCAGCCTTCGGCCCCGGACTTCCATACCGTGCCACCATACCGGTGTAATACCGGATCATTTCTGCATCGGTCAGATACTTTCCATCGATCGTCCGTACATGTACACCGGGCTGTACCTCGTCGGGGACATCCTCAAAATACAGTCCCGAGTCGCAGGAAAAAACCGGAATTTTGAATGCGCGATAATATGCCGTCGCCTTCAGCTCGGCATTCTCCAAGGGTGTCCTTCCGGTCTCTTCCACCTCCGGGACGGGGAGATTTAAGTCTTTTAGTCCGATCAGTTCCATGGAAAGCGCAGATAGCCTTCGTCGCATGGAATCAAGTTTTGCCGGATTACCGGTCCCGTAGAGTAGTCTCATCGCGTCCTCCCTGAAACATATCCAGAATCCATTTTTCTTTGACAATGGCGATCCCCTGTGCCTCATCCCCCAGCACAATCAGATTGTCACCGGGTTTGATATCAAAGATTTTGCGCGCCTTGGAGGGGATCACAATCTGTCCCTTATCGCCGACCTTAACAACTCCGAACATATGCTTCCCCCGGGGCGGAATTCCGTAGCCGTCCCCCGCGCTGTCATAATTCACCAGATCGTCCAGCGATACCCCGAAGACATCCGCGATGGCCTTACACTTTTCAATGTCCGGCACCGCCTCCCCAGTCTCATATTTGGAGATGGTCTGACGTGCCACGCCGATGCGCTTCGCAAGCTCCTCCTGGGATAGATTATAGGCCTTTCGAAGTGCCGTAAGATTATCCTGTAACATTTATTTTCTCCTGCTCACGCCCAAAACACACCAGTTAACCACCGGAATCCGCCGAATGATCTCATACAGCAGGTAAGCCCCTGCGAACGCTCCCACACAGGACAAACCATAGCAGAGCACTGCGGGCATATCGGGCACAAAACGATTCAGGTAATAAGCGACCATGGATAAAACCGTGTAGTGGAACACGTACAGTCCCCAGGATTTTGCGGTCATCCATTTGCTGAAACGATTTTCAAAATTGCCCCACTTTTTCATGAAAGAGAGTACCGCAATCACAGCGATCCAGGCAAAAAGATTGCACAGCGGCGTATCCAGCACCTCATGCTGCGCATAGTTTTTCCCCCAGAATACAACCGTAAATGCAATCGCCAAACCAAGCGCCGCAACAGTCAAGGGCAACCAATACTTCTCCAGCCGGTCCATCACCTCATCCTGCGAAAACAGGAAGTATCCGATCAAAAAGCCCAGACCGTAGAATCCGAAACGAAATACCACAATCATGGGGGTATTGAGAACCTGGGCGGAGAGATAGACGGGCAGGGTCAACAAAAGTACCGCAACAATTCCCGCTCTGCCGCATTTGCCATAGAGCCTGTCCTTCTCAATCTTTCGAATCAGTACAAGCAGCATGGAAAAAAGCCACAACAGCTGCAAAAACCACAAAACACCCTGTCCGCTGAGCGCCATGACCAGATAGCGAACGATAAACGGCGCCTGGGCCATACTCTCCAGGCCGCCCGTGATCGCCATGCTGTAATAACCCTGCACCCACTGGAACACGAATAGTCCGATGGTGGAAGGTACCAGGAGTTTTACGGTTCTGGAGCGCACATACTCCCGGTCCGTATGCCCCGCCAGATAATAACGGGAGCTCATCCCTGCTACCACAAAGAGCAGCAGCATAAACCAGGGATACACGAGATACAGAAATGCATCCTGATACTGTACCGGCGAAAAGGGCCCGATAACTAACGACGTCTCCACCCCGTTGTACATGAAAATCACATGGTAGAGAACCACCAGTAGCACGGTGATCCAGCGAATGTTGTCTATGTAGGTTTTTCTCATACTTTTCCCACCTTTGCAATTATTTTTAACATCATTATAATCACGTCGGTTTTGCATGTCCAGCTATAGTTTTTAACATTTTACCGTGTGGTTTGTAAAAATTGCGGGCAGGAAAGTTTTCTCCGGGTTATTACCTTTCTCTTCTGCTCTTAATTCACACCGGAAACCAGCTCCGCAGGCAGCCATTTCAACAACAGTTTTTTCAATCGCTTAATCTCCACGGGCTTCTCTGTGAAATCATCAATTCCCGCACGCATGAATCTTTCCTTTGTTGTATCGGAAGTATCTCCGGACAGCACAATAATCGGTACCGATTTGTAATATTCTGCCTTTTCTTCCTCCCCATCCTGCTCGGCAGTCAACGCGAGATCTCGTATTTTCCCGGTTGTCTCCACCCCATCCATATAGGGCATCATGTAATCCATAAAGATGATATGATAGAAATTCTGCCTCACCAACTCCAGCGCTTTCTTCCCCGAGGATGCCGTATCAACGGTCATGTTAAGGGGTTTTAACAATTCCTCCGCCACCATCAGGTTGATGTCTGTGTCATCCACGACAAGAACTCTGGCTCCCTGTGCCGTAAATTCTTCCTCTGACTGCCAGGCCTGCTTTGTGATTCCGGAGGCATTTGTATTGTCAATTCCGGCGGCAATTCCCTGCCAGATGGAAAAATAGAACTCGGAGCCCTTGCCGTACTCACTGGTGACTTCGAGCTGACCGCCCATCATGGAGATAAAATCTCTGGAGATGGATAATCCAAGACCGGTACCCTCCTTGCTGTGGTTTCTTCCGGTATCAACCTGTGTGAATGCCTGTCCTAATTTGGACAAATCCTCCTGACGGATTCCCTGGCCGGAATCCTTTACGCCAAATCGAAGGCATCTCCTGCCGGATTTCTCATCCACTACCTCCACTTTGAGTCGGATATACCCCTCCTCCGTGAACTTCACGGCATTGTTCATAAGATTAATCAGTATCTGCCGGATTCTGAGACTGTCACCGATCAAAAACTGCGGTACGTCATCATCAATCTCATACATCAAATGAATCGGTTTACTTCCGATGCGATTTTCAATGATCATTTTCACATCAGCCGCCATCGGTCGAAGCTCATAGGGCTGCTCGATAATCTCCATCTTCCCCGCCTCAATTTTTGACTGATCCAGAATATCGTTTACGATCATCACAAGCGCAGAACCGGAATTTTTAATATTTCTGAGATACTTTTGCTGCTTGTCACTTAAGCTGTCCGCATCGCGCAACAACAAATCCGTCATTCCCACCACCGCATTCATAGGGGTTCGAATCTCATGGGATACAACGGATAAAAAGGCTGATTTGCTGGCGTTGGCCTCTTCCGCAATCTCTTTTTGCTCCTTGAGCTGGCGCATGTAAGTGTAGTGCTCCGTATCATCTACCAGAACATATATTCTTCCGCACGGTTCATCATTCTGATACAATACCTTTTCCTGCGGTGTATAAATATGGTCATCCAACTCGATCGGATCCCCTGCCGCCACCGCATCTTTCAGTTCCTGAAAACATTCCTCCAGGCTGACTGTCCTCCTGCTGAGTATCTCTCCCGCAGGTTTATTATAGTACTCCAGCTTACCGTTTTGATCCACCGCCATGATCGCTTCGGAAAGCTCATCCACAACATAATCCTTTGCCATCTGCAAGGTATCCATGAGCTTGTAGCGGAAAATTGCAATATACATAAAGAGAGCACCTATGGTGTATCCCATAACCGTACAATCATACCCGCCGGTCACCCCTGTGAGATTAATAATAAAGCCCGCGGACTCAATCGCAATCGCAAGCGTGACCATGAACATCCGTTTTTTTGCGGTGGATGACTTTTCCCGACAGGTAAACCGGATCAATTGGGAAAGTCCCAGGACGATATAAATTACCAGTACGGCAGTGTAAATATCATGAAAGATACCGTGCCCCGACTCAATATGCCTCCAGGGTCCGTCCATTCGGAATTCCATGGAACTGTAATACAGGGGATGCCACCGGCATGTCAGCACCAGGAAAAAGATGAGTGCGTGAAAGGAAGTCAATCCGATAATGATCGGCCTTTTGATGTGAATCCTACATACCGTCATTGAAAATACAAACAACGAAAACGGAATCCACACTCTTCCCAAATAGGACATCTGCAATCCTGTCAGATATTGCCCTCCGTTTTCAGATATCATCATCAAAAGATATCCCGTATTGTTAACCAGAGTCGCAACACAATTCAGGAAGAGATATTTGTGGACATCTGTCTTCATCTTGGCGAAAACATAGCCGGATTCAACAAACAGAATCACGATACTAATCGCTTGAACGGCTAATAGAAAATAGTACATGGCATATCTCCTTACTCTTTTGAGCCGCGTTTTCTATTCGGCTCTGCGACAAAAGCTACGCTGTAATGTCTGCGTTACCGACAGCTTTGTCTGATATTTCCGCACCATACTTACACAGAACGGATACCACAATAAAAGCAATTCCAAGTCCCACCGACGCATAATTATCAATGTGCATATCTGCCACCTGTTCGAAGCTATGATTCAGCACCTGATAAGCGATATCGGCAAGAATCATGGTTCCGATCGGAATACAGATTGTGTATATTCCAAGGCGTAGAAGTTCCTTTGCTCCGCTTAAGGTAAACGGCGTTCCCGCTTTCAGTTCGTTTTGAAAATAGTGTTCTGCCATCTTAGCGAGAGCCAGTTCACCGGCACACAGAATTAACCCAACCGTCATCGATGCGTACATTGAACCAATGCTCATTTCCGCACTTGTCTCGATCAAACCGTGCACCGTCACTCCGCCCAGTTCAATACTTCCGACAAATCCGACTGCCAGCGATACGATACCTACCGCACATCCGATCACACCGACAATACAGCAAATAAATACGATCCTGCTCAGTACTTTTCCAATCTTTGCTAATTTTTGAATGGTTGTCAATGTTTTTTCCATTGTTTTTTCCCTCTTTCTATTTGATATTTCACTCCGGGATATATGCCCGGGCTTGCGACTGTCAAGAATGAACGAGACTGTTTTCATAGGGTTTGGCATCCAGTTGATCCGTGCAGCCCATTTTCCTGGCGATATGCCCCATAAAGAACCGGGAAATGCGCTTTCCCACCCAATTGTACATTCGGATCTGCTTTGCCGGCATGTACTCCGGAGCAGCAAAAGCATCCACATCGGCTTTCGTAAAACAGCCGGTTTCGCCAAAGACGCGCCCCATCTCCGTAAAGGGCGCAAGCATCTTCTTGCGGCTCTTTTCATCCACCAGACCGATACCGAACATATCCCCTTTGATGAGCGTTCCGGCGTAGTCACACCCCAGCTGTACGGGAAGCGTTTCCAAATAAGCTTCGCAACACCGGCTCTGGGATGCCTCCGGGAACCCGCCCTGAAGCAGAAATGCCAGCTTTGTGCCGGAAGTTTCCTTTGTCTTCAACCCGGTCAAAAACTCCAACAAAATTCCGGGGATATTCTCCACATACAGGGGCAATGCGATCAGAATGTGGCTGTTTTGCTCGAAGGCGCGTGCTGCTTCCTGCCACTGCCTGCGGTCGGAAAGATACCAGACTTCCGTGGTGTTTCCATTCTCTTCAAAGCCCTTTTGAAAAGCAGCGATGATTTTGGCGGTATTACTCATGGGCTGTGGCCTTGTCGCGCCGCTGATGATGACTAAATGCATGAGAGCACCTCCTTTGCCTGCGTGATGGGAAACACGCCCAGACTGTCGCCTCCCAGATTCGGCGCAACCCGGTTCATCCATTCGCTCAGATACGCCTGATTGGCATTGCCGTCATACAGCAGTCCAAATCGGTATCGCTTGTCATACCGGGGCACATGGCGGCACTGGCCGTCCGGGATATGTATATACATTGTCACCAGCGGAAGCAGGCGGTCGATGACATTTTTCATCCCTTTACTCCTTCCCGCACCATTCTTGGAATTCAGCTGTTCCCATAGACTCTGAAAAACTGCTGAATGTGCCTGCCGACCAGCTCCATAATCTCTGACTCACGTTCCGGCTCCCGGTCGCAGAGATTGATCCATACGGAAATAGGCAGACATAACTGAGATGCCATGATCTCCGGATCATCTTCCTTTAAAACACCCTGCCGGATCAGACATTTCACGAGTCCGATAAAGTATTGCATGACATCGGAATAATTCTGTTTGGTCTGCAGCTTCGCCAACTCCGGATTCTGAAACTGCTCCGTCACCAACATTTTCCGGCCCTTACATATATGGGGGTCATGGAGGGTATACCGGATTTGTTCCTGAATCATTTGTTGCGTTGTATCGGCAGTGAGCACCTGCCTATTCTTTGCCTTCTCCGGATTCTCCCAATCCGCCCTTGCGAAAATAGAATGTGCTTCGTACTGTTCCAGAACATCTTTTACGAGTGTGTCCAGAATCTCCTGCTTGCTCTCAAAATGACTGTAAAGTGACGCCTTCCGAATGCCGACGGCATCGGCAATCTGCGAGATGGAAGTGGCTTCATATCCCTGTATGGAGAACAAGTCCAGCGCTGCTTCCAGAATCTCCTGTTTTGTATTTCCACGATCCATAAGCATATCTCCTGTCAACAAACTGTTCTGTCTTCATTATAGCTACCTATCGATCGGTAGTCAATTGACAATTCTGATTATAGTATATTCATTTTGAAGAGTATCCGTTCACATTCGGAACGTCAACCTATTAATAGACTGTTATGTTCCGATTTCGGAACATAAATTGACTTTTTGTATATTATGTGCTAAAATCGGAATACTATTTGATGGAGGTGATCATCTTGGTTGAAAGAAAGGAATATTTGGATCGTTTGATTCAATGGAAGGATGAACAAGTAATCAAAGTTGTCACCGGTATCAGGCGCTGCGGAAAATCCACCTTGCTTTTGCAATATCAGACGTGGCTTAAGGCAAAAGGTATCTCTGAGGAACAGATCGTTTCTATCAATTTTGAAGAACTGGAATATGAGGAGCTGCTGGACTATCGAAAGCTGTATGCCTATCTCAAGGAGCATCTGTTTGAAGGAAAAAAGACCTACATCTTCCTGGATGAAATTCAGAAGGTTCCATCCTTTGAGAAGGTCGTAGACAGTCTGTATGTCAAGCCGGATGTGGACATCTACATCACCGGTTCCAACGCCTACATGCTTTCCGGAGATCTTGCCACACTATTGACCGGACGCTATGTTGAAATTAAGATGCTGCCCCTGTCCTTCAGGGAATTTCTCGAAATCACCGGTATGGATCAGGATCGCGGTTTTGCGGAATATATGCGTGATGGCAGCCTTCCGTATATTGCCGTCATGGACCGTACTCAGGAAAAGACGGAAACCTACTTAGAGGGTATCTACAATACAGTGATTGTAAAGGACATCGAAGATCGTCAGGCCAGGAAGGAAACCGATCCGAATAAAAGAAAAATCACGGATATTCTTCTGCTGAAGACCATAGCCAAATATCTGGCCAGTGTGGCCGGAAATCCGGTCTCCA
>CAMAGI010000031.1 GCA_945833775.1 uncultured Lachnospiraceae bacterium | reverse complement strand
CTGGAGGAGGATACTCCCGCAGCGCTCCTTTCGGATCAGGTGCCGCAGGAGATCAAGGAGTCCCGCAGGGATGAGCTGATGGAGCTGCAGCAGGCCATTGCCTTTGAGAAAGCGGAGGATATGATCGGCACGGTTCTCACGGTCATGGTGGAAGGAAAGGTTGCGGATGAGGATACCTACGTGTGTCGAACCTACCGCGACGCGCCCGGTGTGGACGGTTATCTGTTTTTGAACACAACCGCCAATCTCTGTACCGGTGATCTGGTCAGGGTGGTGGTGACGGATGCCAATGAGTATGACCTGATCGGTGAGATCTGCGGCGAATAGCTTCCTTATAAAGAAATGGAGAAAGGAATGGTTACGATATGAATTTACCCAACAAACTGACGATATTTCGCGTGATACTGATTGTGCCCTTTGTGGTGCTGCTTCTGGGCGGTGAGGCAGGATGGTTCGGTGTGAACCGTATGATCCCCGATATGATTGCTCTGGCAATCTTCATAATTGCCAGCCTTACCGATCTGCTGGATGGGAAAATCGCCAGAAAATACAATCTGGTTACCAATTTCGGAAAATTTATGGACCCCCTTGCGGATAAGCTTCTGGTTTGCGCAGCAATGATCGCGCTGGTGGAGCTTGGCAGAATTCCGGCGTGGGTGGTCATCATTATCATCAGCAGAGAGTTCATCATCAGCGGTTTCCGGCTGATCGCGGCGGACAATAATGTGGTGATTGCCGCCAGCTACTGGGGAAAATTTAAGACCACATTCCAGATGCTCATGGTGTGTCTCATGATTGCCAATCCGGGCTGGATTCATCCCGCCTTCGGTGTGCTCACCAATCTTTGTATGTGGATTGCGCTGATTTTGACGGTTGTATCGCTGGCAGATTATCTGATAAAAAATAAGGATGTTATGAAGGATACCAAATAGGAGAAAGCAATGACAGTTGAATTGATCTGTGTGGGCACCGAGCTCTTGCTCGGAAATATTGTAAACACCAATGCCGCCTTTCTTGCGGAACAATGTGCGGGATTGGGGCTCTCCTGTTATTTTCAGACCGTTGTGGGAGATAACGGTGAGCGCCTTCGCATGGTGTTAAAGCAGGCGTCGGAGCGCTCGGATATCGTGATTCTGTGCGGAGGTCTGGGACCGACCGAGGATGACCTGACCAAGGAGACGGCTGCGGAATTGTTCGGCAGAAGGCTTGTGGAGGATTCTCACAGCCGACGTTTGATCGAGGACTTTTTCAAGAACAGGGGAATCAAGCCGACGGAAAATAACTGGAAGCAGGCGCTGATCCCGGAAGGGGCGATTGTGCTTGACAATGCAAACGGAACGGCTCCCGGCCTGATTCTGGAGGAGAAGAACGGGAAAGTGATTCTTTTGCCCGGACCGCCCAATGAACTGATCCCTATGTTTCACGAGAGCGTTGCACCCTATCTGAAAAAATGTGCGCCCGGCGTCATCGCCTCCCGGACGGTGAAAATC
This sequence comes from uncultured Lachnospiraceae bacterium, assembly GCA_945833775.1. GTDB lineage: Bacteria > Bacillota > Clostridia > Lachnospirales > Lachnospiraceae > Acetatifactor. The sequence continues at coordinate 20,719 of CAMAGI010000031.1, read as the reverse complement.
TGCGGGATCGGTGAGAGCAGTGTGGAGACGACGATCCGTGATCTGATCGACAAACAGACGAATCCCACCATTGCGACCTATGCCAAGACAGGTGAGGTTCATGTGCGTGTCACTGCCCAGGCGGAGAGCGAGAAGGCGGCGGAGAAGCTGCTGCGCCCTACGGTCAAAGAGCTAAAGTCCCGTTTCGGAGCGGATATTTACAGCGCGGAAGAGGACATGACCCTGGAGAAGGCGGTCATCGGGATCCTGCATGCCTTTGGCATGACGGTTACCTGCGCGGAGTCCTGCACGGGAGGAATGGTTTCCTCCAGACTGATCAATGTGCCGGGGGCTTCCGACGTCTATAAGTCCGGTGTCGTAACCTATTCCAACAAGGCCAAGAGAAGACTTCTCGGTGTCAAGAAGATTACGTTGCAGAAATACGGTGCGGTCAGCCCGCAGGTTGCGGAGGAGATGGCAAAGGGGGCGCTGCTTTTGGGAAGAGCGGATGTCTCACTTGCGGTGACGGGTATCGCGGGGCCGGACGGCGGAACCGAGCTCAAGCCGGTGGGACTTGTCTACATTGCCTGCAATGTCCGCGGTAACGTCAAAGTGGAGGAGTATCATTTTAACGGCAACCGCGCCAAGATACGTGAGGCGGCTTCGGTGGCGGCACTCACATTGCTTCGCAGTCATGTGCTTGCCTGCAGCACCGCTGCATCCGGCGGAAAGAAGAAAAAGTAACTGCACAGAGCAAACCGGCATTTTCCGGCTTGCAATGCTTTCGAGAATGTGGTACTGTTTATCTGAAGCAGTACCACTGCTTATTTTCGGGGAATTCTATCCCTCGCAAAGTTCCCGGCATCTCGCCGAATGATTCCGTTCAAACAAGAGTCAAACAAGGAAAAAAGGGAAGGAGGAATTTTATTGAGGTAGATTAATCGGACTGATAAAATGTTATTGTTGTTTCTGTAAATAAGCCATTGACAAAGACGAACAAATGTTTTATGATCAAAACAGAACATTTGTTCCGTTCAAGAAGGAGACATTTCTTATGGAAAGAGAAGAAAAGCTGAAAGCATTGGATGCTGCGCTGAGCCAGATTGAGAAGCAGTACGGCAAAGGGGCGGTTATGAAACTGGGGGATCCCGCTTCCCAGATGAATGTGGAGACGATTCCCACCGGCTCGCTGAGCCTGGATATAGCACTTGGCCTGGGTGGAATTCCCAAGGGCAGAATCGTGGAGATCTACGGACCGGAATCCAGTGGTAAGACCACGGTTACCCTGCATATGATTGCTGAGGTACAGAAGCGCGGCGGTATCGCAGGATTTATTGATGCGGAGCATGCTCTGGACCCTGTTTACGCAAAGAACATCGGCGTGGATATTGACAACCTGTATATTTCCCAGCCGGATCACGGTGAGCAGGCCATGGAGATCGCCGAGACGATGGTTCGCTCCGGTGCGATTGACATCGTTGTAGTGGACTCGGTTGCGGCATTGGTTCCCAAGGCGGAGATCGACGGCGATATGGGAGACAGCCATGTGGGACTGCAGGCGCGTCTGATGTCCCAGGCACTGCGCAAACTGACCGCGGTGGTCAGCAAGACCAATTGCACCGTCGTGTTCATCAACCAGCTGCGTGAGAAGATCGGTGTCATGTTCGGCAATCCCGAGACCACTACCGGCGGACGTGCGCTCAAGTTTTATGCATCCGTCCGCATGGACGTGCGACGCATCGAATCCCTAAAGCAGGGCGGTGAGGTAATCGGTAACCGCACCCGTGTCAAGGTGGTCAAGAATAAGGTTGCTCCTCCCTTCAAGGAAGCGGAATTCGATATCATGTTCGGAGAGGGTATCTCCATGGTGGGAGATATTCTGGATCTCGCGGCGGAATGTGACATCATTGTGAAGTCCGGTGCCTGGTATGCTTACGAAGGCAACAAGATTGGGCAGGGCAGAGAGAATGCAAAGCAGTACCTGAAGGATAACCCTGCGGTGTGCGATGAGGTAGCCGCCAAGGTACGTGCCCATTACGGTCTGGACGATACTGACCGAAAGAAAGACGATGAGGGTGCACCGGCAGGCAAAACCGGTTCCGGAAAGGCATCGGACAAGTAGTTTCAGGGAATGAGAACGGAGTATGACAGATGCAGATTACGGGGATTGAAGAACTCTCCAAATCGCGCTGCAAAGTATATATTGATCGTGAATTCGCCTTTGTCCTGTACAAAGGCGAATTGCGTCTATACCATGTGAGCGAAGGGGAAGAATTATCGGAGGAGAGTTATCGTACGATTGTGCAGGAGGTGTTGCCCAAGAGAGCAAAGGTAAGGGCGATGAACCTTTTAAAGTCACGGGAATACACGACCTCTCAGCTGCGCGCGAAGCTGGAGCAAGGGCTATATCCGCCGGAGGCGGTGGAAGCGGCACTTGACTATGTCGCATCCTTCCATTACACGGATGATTGTCGGTATGCCTGCAACTATATCCAATGCCATGAACAGGATCGGAGCAGACGCAGGATGGAGCAGGATCTTCGGAAGAAAGGATTGTCGGCGGATTTGATCAAGCGGGCCTTCTCGGAGTGGGAAAAGTCGGGAGGAGAGCAGGATGAAACCCGGATGATTCAGGAACTGCTGCGGAAAAGACATTATAATTTTGAAGGAGCGGATTGGAAGGAGCAGCAGAAACAATACGCCTTTCTGATGCGGAAGGGCTTCTCTGTGAGCGCCATCCGCAGGGCGATGGGAGTTATGGATTCTGATTTTGATTGATTCCTTCGACTGGGACTTGACATAACATTCTTTTGCGTATAAAATTTAAGTGTTGTGGATTGCTTGTTAGAACGTACATATGTACTGCGTATGTTCTATTGTATATGTACAATGAAAATTTAATAAGGAGGTGCTCCTGTAGTATGATCAGTATTGTAGCTTCGGTAATGATCGCTGTGGTGTGCATTCTCATCACTGCAGTTGTGACCGCTGTTGTTACCACGAATGTTCAGAAGAAGTCGGCAACCAACACGATCGGCAATGCGGAGGAGAAAGCGCGCGAGATTATCGATGAAGCTCTGAAAAATGCGGAAGCAAAAAAGCGCGAGTCAATGCTTGAGATCAAGGAAGAGTCCATTCGAACCAAGAATGAACTGGACAAGGAGATCAAGGAACGTCGTGCGGAAGCACAGCGCTCGGAACGCAGATTACAGCAGAAGGAAGAGAATATCGATAAGAAAGCCGATATGATCGAGAGACGAGAGCAAAGTTTGGCGGCCAAGGAAGAGAACCTGAACAAGATGAAGGCAGAGATTTCCAAGCTGAACGAGCAACGTCTGCAGGAACTGGAACGAATTTCCGGATTAACCTCTGAACAAGCAAAAGACTACCTGTTGAAAATTGTTGAAGACGAAGTGAAACATGAAACGGCTGTGATGATCAAGGAAATGGAGAGTCGCGCCAAAGAAGAAGCAGACAAGAAGGCCAAGGAATATGTGGTTACCGCAATACAGAGATGTGCTGCAGACCATGTCTCCGAAACTACAATTTCCGTTGTGCCGCTGCCCAATGATGAAATGAAGGGCAGAATCATCGGCCGCGAGGGACGTAATATCCGAACTCTCGAGACCATGACGGGTGTTGATCTCATCATTGACGATACACCCGAAGCAGTTATTCTTTCCGGCTTTGATCCGATCCGCCGTGAGGTGGCAAGGATCGCGCTTGAGAAACTGATCGTTGACGGTCGAATCCATCCCGCAAGAATTGAGGAGATGGTGGAGAAAGCGCAGAAGGAAGTCGAAGTGATGATCAAGGAGGAGGGTGAAGCTGCGACACTTGAGGTCGGCGTACACGGCATTCATCCCGAACTTGTAAGATTACTCGGAAAGATGAAGTTCAGAACCAGTTACGGACAAAATGTGTTGAAGCATTCCATCGAGGTTGCTCATCTGTCCGGATTGCTGGCAGCTGAGATGGGTCTTGATGTAAGACTTGCGAAGAGAGCAGGACTTCTTCATGATATCGGCAAAGCCGTTGACCATGAGATGGAAGGTTCTCACATTCAGCTGGGCGCTGAACTTTGTAGAAAGTATAAGGAGAACTCCATCGTTATCAATGCGGTGGAAGCTCACCATGGCGATGTAGAGCCCACATCCCTGATTGCATGTATTGTTCAGGCTGCTGATACAATCTCTGCTGCAAGACCGGGAGCCAGAAGAGAGACTCTGGAAACCTACACCACCAGATTAAAGCAGCTGGAAGAAATCACAAACAATTTCAAAGGAGTAGACAAATCTTTTGCTATTCAGGCAGGTCGTGAAGTTCGTGTAATGGTAATTCCCGAGCAGATCTCTGATTCGGACATGGTGCTTATGGCGCGTGACATCTCTAAGCAGATTGAAGCAGAGCTTGAGTATCCCGGAACGATCAAGGTCAATGTCATCCGCGAGAGCCGCGTGATCGACTACGCAAAGTAATTACCAGAACAGTTTGACATGACAACTTAATAGGAAACGCAACATGAACCCGCTGTACGTAACAGTACAGCGGGTTTTTTGCAAATTCGGCAAATTTCCTCTTGTCTAACGGGCATACTTATAGTATTATATTCAAAGTGTATGATTGTATACGATTATCCAATCGAGTTTGATTCGACAGTAGAGCGAGGAAATGGAGAAGAGGATGAAGGCATATCAGGAGCTTAACAGAGACGAATTATTAACTTTGAAATCAGAACTGGAAAACGCTTACGCGGATGCGAAGGGCAAAGGCCTGAAGCTTGACATGTCAAGGGGAAAGCCCGCTGCGTCACAGCTGGATATGGGAATGGCAATCATGGATGTGCTGGATTCCGAAAGTGATATGAAGACCGAGAACGGCGTGGATGTACGCAACTACGGTGTTTTGGACGGTATCCCCGAGGCAAAGCGTCTGATGGCGGATATTATGGGTGTGAAGCCGGAGAATGTAATCGTCTGCGGCAATGCCAGCCTGACGATCATGTACGATACCATCTCCAGATCCATGACCCATGGGGTATGCGGTTCGACTCCCTGGTGCAAATTGGATTCGGTGAAGTTTCTGTGCCCGGCTCCGGGTTATGACAGGCATTTTGCCATTACCGAACATTTTGGCATCGAGATGATCACGGTTCCCATGACCCCGGACGGACCCGATATGGATCTGGTGGAGAAGCTTGTCAGTACAGATACTCAGATCAAGGGGATCTGGTGCGTTCCCAAGTATTCCAATCCCCAGGGGTATACCTACTCCGACGAGACGGTGAAGCGTTTTGCCGCACTGCGCCCCGCTGCGGAGGATTTTCGGATTTTCTGGGACAATGCCTATGCCATTCATGATCTGTATGAAGACAAACGGGATACCCTTTTGGATATTCTGAGTGCCTGTGAGGAAGCTGGCAATCCGGATATGGTGTATGAATTTTGTTCCACATCCAAGGTGAGCTTTGCCGGTGCGGGTATTGCTGCGGTGGCTTCTTCCGCGAAGAATCTGGATGCGATGCGCAAGAGCATGACCATTCAGACCATCGGCTATGACAAGATTAATCAGCTGCGCCATGTGCGCTATTATAAAAATATCGAGGGCATCAAGGCCCATATGAATAAGCACGCAGAGCTTCTGCGCCCCAAATTTGAGACAGTACTCTCCGTGCTTGACAGAGAACTCACCGGTCTGGGCATAGGGGAGTGGACAAAGCCGCTGGGCGGATATTTCATTTCCTTTGATGCCATGGAGGGCTGTGCGAAGGCAATTGTTGCGAAGTGCAAGGAGGCCGGCATGGTGCTGACCAACGCGGGTGCTACTTTCCCCTATGGAAAGGATCCCAAGGACAGCAATATCCGAATTGCGCCGTCTTTCCCTACCCCGGAGGAGATGGCTTTGGCAACGGATCTGTTCGTATTGTGTGTAAAGCTTGTCAGTGTTGAGAAACTGCTGGAGCGCAACTAGAGAACCGTTGAGAGGAAGGACCTAAGAGTTGGTCCGGAAGGGAGTTCATGGTGGAGGAGATCAAACGTCTGGAGCGCAAACTGATCCACAAGGGTGCGATCATTGATTATTATCAGGATACGATGCAGATTCCCAATGGCAATGTCGTTAAATGGGATCTGATCGACCATAAAGGTGCGGCTGCGATCGTGGCGGTGCGGGAGGATGGTAAGCTTCTGATGGTCCGTCAGTACCGTAATGCGCTGGATCGGGAGACCCTTGAGATCCCTGCCGGCGGCTTAAACGGAAGAGAGGAGCCCACGGAGACGGCGGCAAGGCGCGAATTGCAGGAGGAGACCGGCTATACGGCAAACGAGGTGGAGCTTCTGACCTCTATCTACACGACGGTGGCTTTCTGCAATGAGAAGATTGATATCTACGTTGCCAGAGGCTTAAAACATCCGGGCAAACAGCATCTGGATGAGGATGAGTACATCAATGTGGAAGCGTATTCCATCGAGGAACTGAAGGACATGATCTTTTCCTGTAAGATTCAGGATGCCAAGACGATCTGTGGTATTTTGGCCTACGCGTCAAAGTACTGAAATCCTGTCTGTAAAAGTGCATACACCCGGATTCTTTTGCATAAATTGGATAAGCAAATGATTCGGAGGAGGCGGTCAGAAGTAGAAGTATGCAGATGGGAAAATACAAATCCGAACACGGGAAACTGCCGCTGGGACTTTTGTTTGCGGCGGGAATGTTTGTCGGAATCATTTACGTGATCATAAGAAAAAGCACAGTGCTGGAAAGTGCGGACTTACTGGATGAATACACCTTGTATCACATGAAGTACATGTCCGTGGACCACTGTGCTTTTTTTCTGTATGTCTTGCGCAGAAGAGTGGGAAGTGCCATGCTTTTGACCATTCTATTCACCACATATCTGGGATTGATCGTCTGCATCGGAAGCGTTCTCTGGTACGGTATATCTGCCGGAATCTTCCTTTCGGTGCTGGCGGTGCGCTACGGCTTAAAGGGCTTTCTGCTTGCCGGTGTCTGTGTATTCCCCCATTTTCTGCTCTATCTTCCCGCATTTTACGGTTTGTTTCGAATGGGCTTCGAACTCTATCGCGCCATATACGGCAGGGAAGGCCGTAACTCCAATTTGTCCTGGAAGAATATTCTGCGCGCAGAAGCCGGAAGATTTGCCGCTATTTATGCACTCCTTATGCTGGGGAGCGTTCTGGAGAGTTTCATCAGTCCGTATCTTGTCATCGGAATGCTGCGGGTCTTCTGAAAAGAGAAAGAAGCCTACTCGTATTCTGCGATCTCCAGAATCAGGCGTTCCGTGTCCTCCCATCCGAGGCAGGGATCCGTGATGGATTTGCCGTAGACGCCTTCTCCGATCTTCTGGCATCCCTCTTCGATATAGCTTTCAATCATCATACCCTTCACCATCTTGTGCAGATCGGGATCCAGCTTGCGGCTGTGCATGACCTCTTTGGTAATGCGGATCTGTTGCTTGAACTGCTTGTTGGAGTTGGAATGGTTGGCATCGATGATGCACGCAGGATTCTTCAGATCCATGCGGTAATAAGCTTCAAAGAGGCGACACAGATCCTCATAATGATAATTGGGAACATTGTTGCCGTGTTTGTTGGTGGCACCGCGCAGCACGGCATGGGACAGCTCATTTCCGGTGGTGTTCACCTCCCAGCCCCTGTAGATGAAGGAATGGGGGTGCTGTGCCGCATAGATGGAGTTTAACATAACAGCAAAGTCACCGCTGGTAGGGTTCTTCATTCCGGCGGGAACATCAAAACCGCTCACGGTGAGACGATGTTGCTGGTCCTCGACGGAGCGGGCACCGATAGCAACGTAGGAGAGAATATCGGACACATAGCCCCAGTTCTCGGGATAGAGCATTTCATCCGCCGCGGTAAGCCCCGTCTCCTGCATGGCGCGGATGTGCATTTTACGGATTGCCACCAACCCGGCGAGAAAGTCCGGTTTCTTCTCGGGATCGGGCTGATGAATCATCCCCTTGTACCCCTCGCCTGTGGTGCGCGGCTTGTTGGTGTAGATTCTGGGAATCAGAATCAACTTGTCCTTCACCTGTTCATTCACCCGGGCAAGTCTGCTCACATAATCACAAACCGAATCCTCATTGTCGGCGGAGCAGGGGCCGATGACAAGCAGGAATTTATTGCTCTTTCCGGTAAACACATCGCGGATTTCGGCATCACGCTTCTCCTTCAGGCGGACAAGTTCCGCGGGAAGTGCATATTGTTCTCTTATTTCTGCCGGTGTGGGCAGCTTCTTAATAAATTCAAAACTCATATTTTCACGACCTTTCTTTGACATTATAGTATATGTTTTTTGATCCCGCAACGACCATTTTCGTTTTTTTCCCCGATTGCGCACGTATAAATTTCGAAAAAGGGGGATCCGGTCAATTTGCAGAATTCTAAAAAAGAAGTCCTCTTTCTGAAGGATGGCGCTATTTTAGTGGCGTGGAGAAGTTCATATTCTGATGAGGGACAAATTAACAGACAATCAGAGAGGGGGTAAGGTTCCTCAACCTTGAACAGACCGATAAAGAACGAGAGGAGGTTCCTATGGACAGACATCCATTCGGTAACAACATAATTGCATCTGCGGGTTATGATGCACAGCGGGCGGTTCTTGAAATTGAATTTGCCCAAAATGCGCAGATATGGCAGTATGAGGACGTGGCGGAGGACTTGTGGTATCGGATGAAAACGGATCTGTATCCCGAAGAATTTTTCGGATACTATATACGGGGACAGCACCGCGAAGTGCGTCTGCATTAGCTCCTTTTGGAGAGAAAGTGCATCGAAAAGTCCCGAAACAGTCGGCATTGGGCCGGCTGTTTCGGGTTACCGGCTTCTTTCCCGGATTCTTTTGCAAATTTCACTTTCCCAAAAAACACTATTATGCTATACTGTTTTGTGTAGTGTGCAAAATACGGATAAACGAGAAACGGGATGGCTCAGAATACAAATGGTAGTTCCGCTGCCAGAGGACGGCGGGTACAACGCTTGAAAAAAATCATAATTCTGTCGTTGCTTCTTCTGATTCTGATTCCGACTGTGAGCTGTGTGATTCTGTCCGTGCGGGTGGGGATGCTTACGAATTCCCTGAAGGAGCTTCAAAGGGAGATGCTTCTGGTAAATGATGCCCAGATGCGACAGCAGGAAGAGATTGCCGCTCTAAAGAGTCTGCTCTCCGAGGTGGGAGAAAGCAGCGGTTTCGCGCCGACAGCCCAGAGTTCTCCCGGACAGGGAGCGGTTTTGGTGCTGCCGGAGCCGGAGGAGGATACGACGGATCCATATGCACAGATGCGGAAGGTATACCTTACCTTTGATGACGGACCCAGCACATATACGGATGATATTCTGGATATTCTGGACCGGTATGAGGTGAAAGCAACCTTTTTCGTGGTGGGCAAAGAGGATGACAACGCAAAGGAAGCGGTGCGTCGGATTGCAGAGGAAGGACATACCCTGGGGATGCACTCCTACAGTCATAAATATCGCGAGATTTATGCATCGGAAGAGGCTTTCCGGGAGGATTTTGAGAAGATACAGGAGTATATTTACGAAGTCGCGGGGGTCGAGAGCATGTTTTACCGTTTTCCCGGGGGAAGCTCCAATACAGTGAGCGATACTCCGATGGAAGAGCTGGCGGCTTTTCTGGAAACGGAAGGGGTTGTGTTTTTTGACTGGAATATCTCTTCCGGTGATGCCGCAAGCGGTATGCTGTCCGTGGAGCGTCTGGTAAAAAACGCTACCAAAGACCTGGAAAAGTGGGACAGTTGCGTGATATTGATGCATGATTCCGCGGACAAGCGAACGACAGTGGAGGCACTGCCGATCATCATCGAGAACATTTTGGCCATGGAGGATACCGTGATCCTTCCGATCACGGATCAAACCGTGCCTGTTCAACATATTGATATCGATGCCAAGTAGTGAATGGAGGTACAGAACAAATGGGTTTTTTCTCAGATTTAAAAGAGGATTTGTCACAGGCGGTAAATGAACTGATGCCGGAGAACTTATCGGAGGAGGCTTCCGAGGGCGCTTCGCCGGAGGCTGAGGCAGTAAAGCAGGAGAATCCGGCTGCCACAGAGAGCGGGGTGGAAGGACTCTCTCTGGATGCTATGCTGGAGAACATTGATTCCATTGAACTTCCCGAGAGCGAGGAGACCTGGAAGACAGAGGAGCGTGCAGAGGTTTCCGGGACAGATTCCGACACGCAGGAGCCGGACTCCATCGATTTGGAGAGCATGCTGGAAAAAGCATTTGCAGGAGAGGAACCCGCCGAAGAGGCGGTCGAGTCTGCAGAGCAGACCGAAGATGTTGTCAGTCATACGGATACGGAAGAGAATGTACATAAAGGAGCGGAGAGAACAATGGATATGAATGAGAACAGACAGGCAGTGGATGAGACCTCCATCATTACGTCGGGTATGAGTGTTACCGGTGATATCAGCACGGAAGGATCTCTGGATGTAGTCGGAACCGTGGTCGGTAATCTGGATGTATACGGCAAGCTGAACATTACCGGACACATCACAGGAAACTCCAAGGCTGCCGAGGTGTATGCCGACGGTGCGAAGATCAATGGCGAGATTGTCAGTGAGGGTGCCGTCAAGGTCGGAGCAAGCTCCGTCATCATCGGCAACATTTCGGCAACCAGCGCGGCAATCGCGGGTGCCATAAAGGGCGATATCGATGTGCGCGGTCCCGTAATTCTGGATGCTTCCGCCATTGTCATGGGCAATATCAAGTCCAAGTCCGTTCAGATCAACAACGGTGCGGTGATTGAAGGTATGTGCTCCCAGTGCTATGCGGACGTAAGCCCCACATCCTTCTTTGACGACTATAAGCCCGAGATCAAAAAGAGTAAGAAATAATTGCTTCGTGTCATAAAATCGTGATTTAAGTGCGATCGAAAGCGGAAAGGATTAAGCAGCATGAAGAGAATTTTACTGAAACTTAGCGGTGAGGCTCTGGCCGGGGAGAAAAAGACCGGATTTGACGAGGATACGGTGCGGGGCGTTGCCCTGCAGGTGAAGCAACTGGTGGATAACGGTCTGGAGGTCGGTATCGTGATCGGCGGCGGCAATTTCTGGAGGGGACGTTCCAGCGAGAATATTGACCGCACCAAGGCAGACCAGATCGGAATGCTGGCAACGGTTATGAACTGCATCTATGTCTCCGAGATTTTTCGGTCGGTGGGCATGATGACCAATATTCTGACGCCTTTTGAGTGCGGTTCCTTTACCAAGCTTTTTTCGAAGGATCGTGCCAATAAATATTTTGCCAAGGGCATGGTGGTGTTTTTTGCGGGAGGAACGGGTCATCCCTATTTCTCCACGGATACCGGTGTTGTGCTCCGGGCAATTGAAGTGGATGCGGATGTCATCCTGCTTGCGAAGGCGATCGACGGAGTCTACGATTCGGATCCGGCTAAGAACCCGGAGGCCAAAAAGTACGACGAAGTATCCATTGAAGAAGTCATCTCCAGAAATCTTCAGGTGGTGGATATGACAGCCTCCATCCTGGCGCGGGACAATAAGATCCCCATGTGGGTCTTTGGACTCAACGAAGAAAACAGCATCGTCAATACGATGAACGGCAGGTTCACCGGAACCAAGGTAACCGTATAAAACAATTATATAACGCCTGCAAATGGGCAGATGGGAGTAGATATGGACGCAAGACTACAGGTTTATGATGACAAGATGAAGAAGGCTTTTGAGTTTTTGGAGGCCGATTATGCTACGATCCGTGCAGGACGTGCCAACCCGCATGTGCTGGACAGAATCCGGGTGGATTACTACGGGACACCGACCCCCATTCAGCAGGTCGGAAATGTGACGGTTCCCGAAGCGCGTATCATTCAGATTGCACCCTGGGATAAGTCCCTGCTGCGTGAGATCGAGAAGGCGATTCAGTCCTCTGATATCGGAATCAACCCTTCCAATGACGGAAGCGTGATTCGTCTGGTTTTCCCGGAGCTTACCGAGGAGCGCAGAAAGGATCTGGTGAAGGATGTCAAGAAGAAGGCGGAGGATGGAAAGGTTGCAATCCGCAACATCCGAAGAGACGGTAACGACGCTTTCAAGAAGCTTGCCAAGGGTGAGGTTTCCGAGGATGAGATCAAGCAGTTAGAGGAGCAGCTTCAGAAGCTGACGGATAAGTACATCAAGGACATTGATGCGCTGATGGAGACAAAGTCCAAGGAGATTATGACAGTCTAGGATTCGTAATAAACAGAAAACACGGGGGCGGAGCGGATGCGTATACTCTGCCCCTTTGCGCATTTTGTGCAGGATTATTCTTGAAAACACGGGAGAAGGATCGTTATGAATGAAACATTGAAAATGCCCCGCCATGTGGCAATCATTCTGGACGGCAACGGCAGATGGGCGAAGGCGAAAGGAATGCCCCGCAATTACGGACACGTCCAGGGAGCCAAAACCGTGGAGGTGATCTGCGAGGAAGCCTACAAAATGGGAATTCAGTATCTGACAGTGTATGCCTTTTCAACGGAGAACTGGAACCGCCCGCAGGAGGAAGTGGATGCGCTCATGAAGCTTCTTCGCAACTACATGAAAACCTGCTTAAAGACCGCGGAGAAGAATCGTATGTGTGTCCGCGTTCTGGGTGAGAAATCCCGTCTGGATGAGGATATTCGTACCCGGATCGAAGAACTGGAGGAGGCAACGAAAAACAACGACGGTCTTCATTTCCAGATCGCTCTCAATTACGGCGGACGCGATGAAATCGTCCGGGCGGCGCGAAAGCTTGCGGAGAGAGTGGAGAAGGGGGAACTTGCCGCAGAGCAGATCACGCAGCAGAGCTTCTCGGATTGCCTGGACACCGCGGGACTGCCGGAGCCGGATCTTTTGATCCGCACCTGCAATGAACAGCGTATCTCCAATTTCCTGTTGTGGCAGTGTGCCTATACGGAGTTTTATTTCACCCCGGTGGCCTGGCCGGATTTTACAAAGGAAGAATTGCTTAAGGCCGTGGAAGCATATAATCATAGAGACCGGAAGTACGGCGGCCTGAAGGAGGAATAAATCATGTTTGTGACCAGATTGATCAGCGGGATTGTCCTGCTTATCCTTGCGGTGGGCGTGATGAGTCTCGGTAATATATGGTTGTGTGTTCCGCTCTTTGCCATTTCTCTGATCGCATACCGGGAATTGACCAAGGCCCTGAAATGCTTTGGAGAGGGGCAGAAACATAATGCGCTGGAAATGACCGGTTATCTGGGAATTGCGGCATACTATATTTGCGCATGGCTGGTTGCGATTTGGAACAAGGACAGTGTACTGCTGCTTGCCTGCATCATGCTCACCTTTATGGCGCAGATGCTCGTCTATGTGGTGACCTTTCCGAAATTCCACGCAGGTCAGGTTCTGGCGGCATTCTTTTCCTTTATCTATGCACCGGTAATGCTTTCCTTTGTGTTCCTGACCAGGGAATTGCGCAGCGGCATCGGCATCTATGTGGTCTGGCTGATTCTGATCAGTTCCTGGGGGTGTGATACCTGCGCCTATGCGGTGGGTATCCTGATCGGAAAACATAAGATCTTTCCGGTATTGAGCCCCAAGAAGTCGCTGGAGGGATGTATCGGCGGCGTGGCGGGATCGGCACTGATCGGCTGGCTCTACGGCAATTTTTATCTGAAGGAAGCCATTCTACCTGCGGGAACGGTCAATCTTTCCGTCGGGGTGTCGATCGCTGTGATCTGTGCCATCGGTGCGGTGATGAGTATGGTGGGAGACCTGGCTGCGTCGGCAATCAAGCGCAACAACGACATCAAGGATTACGGGAAGCTGATTCCCGGACATGGCGGCATCATGGACCGCTTCGACAGTATGATCGTGACGGCGCCCATGACCTACTTTTTGGCACTGCTCTTACTGGGGTAGAGAAAGGCGGTTTTTCAGCCGGATGACGAAAGGAAGAGAAGATGAGTGATACGAAGAAAATAGCAATTCTGGGATCCACCGGCTCCATCGGAACCCAGACACTGGAGATTGTGAGACGAAACCCCGATCTGCAGGTGGTGGCGCTGGCTGCCGGAAGCAGTGTCCGGAAGATGGAGGAACAGATCCGGGAATTTACTCCCAGGGTGGCAGGAATGTGGACCGAAGAAGCGGCTTCTGAACTTCGCGCGAGAGTGGCAGACCTTCCGGTCAGGATTGTCAGCGGAATGGAAGGTCTCCTGGAGATTGCGGTACTGAGTGAAGTGCAGGTATTGGTGACGGCAATTGTGGGAATGATTGGAATCAGACCGACCATCGCAGCGATTGAGGCGGGGAAGGATATTGCCCTGGCCAACAAGGAGACCCTGGTGTGTGCCGGACATATCATTATGCCTCTGGCAAAGAAGTGCGGTGTTTCGATCCTTCCCGTGGACAGTGAGCACAGTGCGATTTTCCAGTCCCTGAACGGGGAGCCGGCAAATCGCATTGAAAAGATTCTGCTGACGGCTTCGGGTGGTCCCTTCCGCGGACGAAAGCGCGAGGAACTTATCGATATCCGGCCGGAGGATGCCCTGAAGCACCCCAACTGGGCGATGGGACGCAAGATCACCATTGATTCCTCCACGATGGTCAATAAGGGACTTGAGGTGATGGAGGCAAAGTGGTTGTTTGGGGTGGATCTGGACCGCATTCAGGTGGTGGTACATCCTCAGAGCATTATTCATTCCGCCGTTCAGTATGTGGACGGCGCGATCATTGCCCAGCTCGGCACGCCGGATATGAAGATTCCCATTCAGTATGCGTTGTTTTATCCGGACAGACGCCCCATGGAAGGCAGGAGAGTGGATTTCTTTGATCTGGCTCAGATCACGTTTGAGAAGCCCGATCCGGAGAATTTCCCGGGACTTGTGCTGGCCTATCGTGCAGCCCGCGCCGGAGGAAGCATGCCGACGGTCTACAACGCAGCCAACGAGATGGCGGTGGGACTGTTTTTGGACGGCAGGATTTCCTATCCGGCAATCACGGAGTGGATCGAGGCATGCATGGATGCCCATCGTGTGATTGCGAATCCCACGGTGGAGCAGATCCTGGAAGCGGAGAGCGAAGCCTATGATTTTATAAGAAAGAAGATTGAGCGGTAGTCTTATGGTAACTTTTATTCTGTTTGTAGTCATTTTCGGAGTTGTCGTGATCTCCCACGAGTTCGGACATTTCCTGATTGCCAAGGCCAACGGAATCCACGTGGTGGAGTTCGCGGTGGGTATGGGACCGACGTTGTTGTCCTTTCAAAAGAAAGAGACAAGGTATTCCCTGAAACTTTTGCCCATCGGTGGCGCCTGCATGTTTGAGGGAGAGGACGGCCTGAACGAAAAGGAGGGAGAACCCTCTGAGGGCTCCTTTAACCGGGCGAATGTCTGGAGCAGAATCGCAACGGTTCTGGCCGGGCCGGTATTTAACTTCCTGTTGGGCGGTATCATTTCACTCATTCTGGTACAACTCATCTTCGTGCGGGCTCCCTACTGCGAGACGGTGGAGGAAAACGGCGCAGCCTGGGAGGCAGGCATGCGTGCCGGGGATACCATCCTGTCCTTAAACGGTGAGAAGCTGTATCTGTACGAGGAACTGCAGCTGTTCATGCAGTTGTATGACGGAGGGGATGTAAAGGTTGAATATGAGCGTGACGGCGAGCGTTACGAGACCACACTGATTCCCCGTTATGTGGAGGAGGAAGGGCGCTATATGATCGGAATCTCCAATATACAACAGGTGGAGATTCGGGGCTTTAACGGCTTTCGGTATGCCTACTACGAGGTGCGTTACTGTGTGAAGTCTGTCTATAAGAGTCTCGGCATGCTGGTGCACGGGCAGGTAAAGCGCGAGGATGTGGCAGGGCCTGTCGGAATTGCTGTGAACGTGGTCGGCAAGACCTATGAACAGGCCAAAGAGTACGGCGGTATGAATGTGCTTGTAAATATGCTCAACATCACCATGCTGTTATCCATTAATCTGGGCATTTTCAATCTGCTCCCGCTTCCCGCACTGGACGGCGGACGTCTGGTTTTTCTCCTCATTGAGGTGATCCGGCGAAAGCCCATCCCGCCGGAGAAGGAAGGCATGGTTCATTTCATCGGACTGGTGTTCTTTATGATTCTGATGGTATTTGTATTTTTTAACGATCTTACCAATGTATTCGGCAAATAATAGCAAAAAAACGAACAGCTATAGCAAGAATTGACTTGCTGTCAGCCGGGCAAAAGCTTATACTAAACTCGAATCCCGATTCTTCGGGCAAAATATATGAGATAAAGAGGAGATAAGGAAATGCGTTTTTTTATTGACACTGCAAAAGTAGAAGACATTAAGAAAGCAAACGACATGGGCGTGATCTGTGGCGTAACCACCAATCCCTCCCTGATTGCAAAGGAAGGCAGAGTTTTCGAGGAAGTAATCGCAGAGATCGCTTCCATCGTTGACGGGCCCATCAGCGGCGAGGTAAAGGCTACCACCGTTGATGCTGAAGGTATGATCGAAGAGGGAAGAGCAATCGCAAAGATTCATCCCAACATGGTTGTTAAGATCCCGATGACCGTAGAAGGTCTGAAGGCTTGTAAGGTTCTTTCTTCCGAGGGAATCAAGACCAACGTTACCTTGATCTTTTCCGCAAATCAGGCACTTCTTGCTGCACGTGCCGGTGCAACCTATGTATCTCCTTTCCTGGGACGTCTGGATGATATCAGCCAGAGAGGCGTAGACCTGATCCGTGAGATTTCCGAAATTTTCGCCATGACGGATCTTGACACACAGATTATCTGTGCAAGCGTACGGAATCCGATTCATGTTACCGACTGCGCACTTGCCGGTGCTGACATCGCAACCGTTCCCTACTCCGTTATCGAGCAGATGGTAAAGCATCCTCTGACCGATGCAGGTATCGCGAAGTTCCAGGCTGACTACAAGGCTGTATTCGGCGAGTAAGGTTGCCTTCGGATATCCGATTTCAAGTGACAAGATGAAATAAGAAAAGAGCCGGGGAATAATCACCCGGCTCTTTTTGGCAGAAAAGCTTTATTTCATGGACTCTTCCTGCTTCTTGATCATACGGCGAACCATCTCACCGCCGATGCTTCCTGCTTCCTTAGAAGTAAGATCACCGTTGTAGCCCTCCTTCAGGTTTACACCCAGCTCGGAAGCTACCTCAGTCTTGAAACGATCCATAGCGGCCTTAGCCTCGGGAACTTCAACTCTATTACTCTTGCTTGCCATTTCTTTTTCACCTCCATCTTTTTAACGTTTCTATTTTCAAGATAAGCGGTTCCTCCACTTATCCTGAAAAGAGAGTATTGCCCCTGCGTTTCAAAAAAAGTGTTTTGTTTTCGCTTATCTTGGTAATAGTATTGTCAGCACCACAAAAAATATTATGGTAAGTTTTTCTTGTGCGAATTTGTCAGACATACTATAATCAGGTCGAAAACGACAGGGCAAACACAGGACGCGCAGGTAAGAAGGAGCGAATTTTTAAATATGAAGAAAACAATCAAAACGACATTACACGCAATACTGGCTCTCGGACTCTGCCTGACAATGCTCACAGGATGCGGCGGGAATGGTGGAGATCCGACGGACCATGGCGGCGAAGTGATTCGAATCGGCTCCCTGAAAGGTCCGACCTCCATGGGACTTCTGTATCTGATGCAGGAGGAGTATGATCGTACCGGTATTGACTTTCAAGTGCAGATGGCCACTTCGGCGGATGAACTCTTACCGCTGATAGCCAAGGGAGAGTTGGATATTGCCCTGGTACCGGCAAATGTGGCAAGTGTACTTTATCAAAAGACAGGCGGAGAGATTGCCGTGATTGATATTAACACATTGGGTGTGCTTTATATGGTGAGTGGTGCGGAGGATGTGAAGGAATTCTCGGATCTCGCAGGAAAAACGATTCTCCTGACCGGGAAGGGAACGACACCGGATTACGTGCTCCAATATCTGCTTGCACAAAATGATATGACCGATGCCTGCACGCTGGAATACAAATCCGAGGCAGCGGAGGTGGCAGCGGTTCTGGCTGAGAACCCGGATGCCGTCGGTCTGCTTCCCCAGCCCTTTGTGACGGCTGCGTGCATGCAGAATGAAAATCTCCGGGTGATCTTCGACATGACCGAGGAGTGGGATAAGGCGCAGAAGGACCATACAAAAGCCGGAAGGCTTGTCACCGGTGTGACGGTTGTGCGCAGGGAGTTTTTAACAGAGCAGGAAGACCTCGTACAGGACTTTCTGAGAGAACATGCCTGGAGCGTGGAACAGATCAATGCGGATCCCGCCACCGGAGCAGTCTATGCGGTTGCGGCGGGAATCGTGGCAAAGGAACCGATGGCAGAGAGAGCAATCCCGCAGTGTAATATCACCTGCATTACCGGGGAAGAGATGAAAGAAGCGCTTTCCGGTTATCTGGCGGTGCTGTTTGAACAGGCGCCGGAGTCCGTCGGCGGAGCTCTTCCCGGGGATGCATTTTACTATGTGAAATAAGGGGAATATGGCGATATGAGACGTAAATTCCTGGTGGTTGTGTTTTGGTTGTGCGTCTGGCAGCTGCTGGCGATGGCTGTGGACAATCCGATTCTGCTGGCGACACCGGCAAAGACCTTTGCAGAATTGTGGAATCTTTCCCGGCAGGCTTCCTTTTGGCGTGTTGTATTCATGTCCCTGGGACGGATTGGTCTGGGCTTTGTCAGCGGGTTTGCGGCAGCGGTATTGCTTGCCGTCGGAGCAAGGTGCTGTTCCCCGGTGGAGGAGCTGCTTCGGGTGCCCATGAATCTGATCAAGTCGGTGCCGGTTGCATCCTTTGCGGTGATTCTCTTAATCTGGCGGGGACCGTCTTTTTTGTCCGTTGCAATCTGTTTTCTGGTGGTGCTTCCGAATCTTTACATCAGTACGCTGGAGGGGCTTCGGAATACGGACGGGAAGCTTTTGGAGGCGGCCACGGTTTTTCGGATGCCCTTCGTGACCAGACTGTTTTACCTGTATCTTCCGTCCCTGCGCCCTTTTTTGCTCAGCAGTCTGAAGATTTCGCTGGGAATGTGCTGGAAGTCGGGGGTGGCGGCGGAGGTGATCGGTACGCCTGACTACTCCATCGGTGAACGGCTCTACCTGTCGAAAATCTACCTGGATACAGCGGGAGTGTTTGCCTGGACCGCGGTGGTGATCGTATTGAGTATTCTGTTCGAGAAGATGGTTTTGCTTGCTGTGGACCGGTTCTTCCTCCTGCAGCCCCGGGGGAGGGCGCCGAAGGGATCCCGGGGAGTCCGAACGCAGGAAAGCAGAGGCGGTTTTCGGCTCAACGGTGTGTGTAAGTCCTATGGAGAAACGCAGGTGATCCGCAATCTTTCCGTCACGTATGCCCCCGGGGAGTCCGTCTTTCTGACCGGCCCCTCCGGAAGCGGGAAGACGACCCTTCTGCGGCTTCTGAGTGGTTTGGAGAGAGCGGATGGGGGAAGCATAGAAGGATGTGTAAGAGTCTCCCTTCTCTTTCAGGAGGATCGGCTTTTTGAACAGTGCAGTGCCGCGAAAAATGTGGAGCTGGTGACGGGAAATGCACAGACGGCAAGAAAGGCTCTGGAACAGGTGCTGCCCGCTGATGCACTTGACAGACCGATGCGGGAATTGTCGGGTGGAATGAAAAGACGTGTGGCTCTGGTGCGGGCCATGGAGGCGGATTCGGAGGCAGTGCTTTTGGACGAACCCTTTGCCGGTCTGGACGAAGAGACAATAACCCGGGTCAGTACTTACATTCGAAAGAGACAGGCGGGAAGGACGCTTTTGATTGCAACCCATATACAACCGAAACAGAAGCGGGAGTAAGAGAAAAAACATTTGTGTTTTTCGGCTTACTATGCTATAATTCTAAAATGACTGTGACTGTGTCCCGCTTTTGCGGAGCAGATGAATAATAGATCCGACACAGTAATTTGAAGGAGGAAGTGTAACAATGAGTTTACAGGTAGAAAAATTAGAGAAAAATATGGCCAAGCTGACCATCGAGGTAGATGCTGAAGAGCTTGAGAAAGCCATCGAAACTGCTTATCAGAAGAGCAAGTCCAAGATCAGCATTCCCGGTTTTCGTAAGGGTAAGGCACCCCGGAAGATGATTGAGCAGATGTACGGCAAGGAAGTATTCTATGAGGATGCTGCAAACGCTCTGATTCCCGATGCGTATGAGAAGGCCTTGAACGAGTGCGAGGAGGATGTTGTTTCCTCTCCCAAGATTGACGTTGTTCAGATCGAGGCCGGAAAGCCCTTCATCTTCACCGCAGAGGTTGCTCTTAAGCCCGAAGTTACCCTGGGCAAATACAAAGGAATCAAGGTGGAAAAGGCTGACATTGAAGTGACGGATGCGGAGGTTGACGCTGAGATCGCCAAGGAGCAGGAGTCCAATGCCCGCACTATTACCGTAGAGGACAGACCGGTCAAGGACGGTGATATGACCGTGATCGACTTTGAAGGATTTGTAGACGGTGTAGCGTTTGAAGGCGGCAAGGGAGAAAATTATCCCCTGACCATCGGTTCCGGCGCATTCATCCCCGGATTTGAGGAGGCGCTGATCGGCGCTGAGATCGGCAAGGAGGTAGACGTAAACGTAACCTTCCCCGAGGATTATCAGGCAGAGAATCTTGCAGGCAAGCCCGCAGTATTCAAGTGCACGGTCAAGGAGATCAAGGAGAAGGAGCTTCCCGTGCTGGATGATGAATTCGCAAGCGA
>CAMAGI010000030.1 GCA_945833775.1 uncultured Lachnospiraceae bacterium | reverse complement strand
GACCAAGAGACCGTGGGTTCAAGTCCCGCAGCCCGGACCAAAACCGCCAGTTTTCTGTACGAAAACTGGCGGTTTTGCATTTTCAATGCTTGCGTAATTCTGTGTTGATAATGGAAGAATTGTCATTTTGCAGTTATCTCTATGACATCAAGACCGAATAACGGAGCCTTTGGTTTGATTTGTAATGTATTATTAATAATGGAAATGTCATCAGTTTCAGGTGTGAATCTGTTTGTATTATGGTTGCAGAGAGTGTGAAGATCTTCTATAATTATCTCTACATTTTCATCAGTCACATTTACAAACACTTTTCTCACTCCATGTCGGTCTTTCCCGTTGACGGAAATGCCAATATAAGCATCGTGTATTTGACGGCATTCCTTTTTTATATTAACATACTGTTGAGCAGCGGCAATGGCATCGCGTGGCGCATTCTTGTTATCTTGTATGTTCATAAATCTCCTCTTTTCTTGCCTGTGTCAATCCATTTATTCGATCTCAATCATCATGATCTCCACTCTGTTCTGACGCATCTTTTTCTGTAATTGCCTTTCCCGGAAGATGGAACATCGGAAAGGATGGCAACGCCCTTTTTCCTGTGTCACCATTTTTCTTTCGGTTTTTCTCATACAGATATATTTCCTGTTCTTGTTTTAGCCTCTCAAACTCGCAGCTTGCGTCTACAATTTGCACGCCGTCTCCATAGAAGCAAAACACTTCATTCGCTTTGATAACCAGCGCAGAGATATACTCAACGCCAGGTGTAGTAATTTCGTTTAGCTCTGTGTATAGTTTATCCTCTTTATACACTTCTGCTATTCTGCCATCAGCCCACATCATCTTAGCCGGTACATCATCCAGATATGTTGTAAATGCTCTCCCCGCGAGATTTACGCACTGATACTTCTGCCGTTTAAATGCCTTCAATTTCAGCGCATCTGCAATCGTATAAATGACTGCGCCGCTAAGGTCTTTTCCCAGTGCTTCTTTGAAGTCCTTTGGCTTGTATTCGCCCAATTCAGATTTGTGACCCTGCTGTCCAATAATTGCTGCATATGGCTCCATATGAGCAAATTCATATTTCTTTCCTGAGAATGCAGTCATCATCGTCTTTCGCGACTCACGGAAAACGGGGCGAAAAACGAATTCAACTTTAATCGTTCGAAAGTCTTTGATAGCGGAAATAGGGATATGTGTTCCACAGATATCAAAATACTCAGCCATGAATAGCACCCTCTATCTTTTGTTTGTGCATTAATTGTAACGTCAGCATGGTTTTTTGTCAATCCTCCCGTCTTTCGAGCCCGTGCAAAATTACGTATGGAAATCTGGCATAAAAGTGTTTGTATATTTCGCGAGGTAGAATTGGATAATTCATTCTTTTTCCTCGCTTATTGCATACCTACTTTTGAACATATAAATTACTATGGACCTTTGAAGGAATGCGGTAGGATCACAGATTACAAGCTGTCTGACGAAACCTTTGTTTCCAAGCCGGAGGCTGTTTCCATGGCAAAGCAAGGGCAAATCGCTGGCGTCGGTATTGCCCACCGGGGAGATACCGAATACCTGAAATCCATCCCCAACGGAAGCGAAAATGACAATCTGGGGAATCTCCCCTCTGTTTCCCCGGAACCCAAGGCATAAGCTGTACTGTTCAAGGCCGCCGGTTTTCATCACGAAAACTGGCGGCCTTGATATTTTCAGAAAGGCTTTTCTTTGTTTATTGCGGTACAATTTCTTCACTATTGAGCAAAGAATTAAAACGGAATAAAGGCAATCCTCTGCATAAATGTTCCCTTTTTTAGGTTCCTATTGACGAAAAACACAATACTTTCTATAATATATGTAGACTAGGCCAACGGAAAGAGAGGGTTGAATATGCGAATTAGTTATACATACCACAATTATCCCAATTGCCCAAGAGCTACGGAATATTCAAAGGCAGCAGAATCTTCCGCAGCATACGGTAGTATGTTTTTAGGTTTAGTTACGATTGGCGCAGCAATTTTTTTCCTTGTTTGCACATTTTCCTTTTTTGGAAACTATAATTGGGGAGAGTTCCTGGGTGCAATCGCTTTTGCTATTGGAGCAGCATTGATAGATTTTTACGCTATCGTTATTAGGCCCAACAACACGGAATGTGAAATCAAGGTGATTTTGACGGAAGATAGCAATAGAAGATTGCCCGCAGCAACGATAGCACAATTCTGCGAAGCTCTACGGAAAGAAAACAAAAAGCAAAATAAAGAAACATTTATGAGGTTTTTCCCTGTCTTTCTTATTTCCTTGTTTGATGCAGTCGCTTTGATTGCTACAATTAAGGGGGTCTATTTTCTTTGCCACAAAGAGGATGGGTTATTTTTGCTCTTGGGTGGCATTGTAGCCATTGGTATCCTTTCCTATCTTATTTGGAGGTTGGTAAAAGGTCCGTCTCCAAAGCCTACCACAAGTATTCTATCTTCCAGTAATGAACAGCCTGTACCAGCTGCCAATTCTACAGGAAGTGGAGACATCGCATTTTGTAGAAAGTGTGGCGCAAAGATTCTTTCCGATAGTGTGTTCTGCGCTAAATGCGGAACAAAAGTGAGGTGACCACAATGTTTTGCAGGTTTTGCGGAAAACCAATTCAGGAGGACAGCGAGTTTTGCCCCTACTGCGGAAAATCGCAGAGTCCAACCCATAAAGCAACTCATCTCATAAAACTGCAAAAATGTGATGGGATGGATATATTCACTTTATCAACCATCGCATCAGTTTGTTTTTATGTTGGAATCATTGTTTTCCTAATTCTATTTATAAAAATGGCTCCTGGAATTGGTGGCGATAAATTAATTGCATACATTATTGGTGCAGCAATAACGATAGTCGTATCGGTGATTGTCCACAAAATCCGAAATAAGAAATTTACAGAAAAACGCCAATGGGTTGCATTAGTGTTTGGTTTGTTGTTGCTTATTCCCTCACTTACTCTCAGAATTGTATACGAAAGCAAAGTAGATGCTGCCGTAGCAGACATTCCAAAGTCTGGAACAGTGTGCGTTGAGATTAAGGTTGATGAAGAATTCTATTCGTATTTTAGCGAAGGCTTAATTCGTGAACCTTACTCAAAAATCACTTTTGATGGGCATAACGGGAATACATTGTATGTCGAATTAAACAAACCGTATGCAGCAATAATATCTGCTGGCTACGAGGGCCGAAGTGGAGTTGCTTCGTCTGCAGCTTCGGGTAGTACAGACAAAACAATAACTTTTACACAAGCAAATCTCCGCAATGGCTATACCATAAACGAGCAAGTTCCGCTCGGTGGTGGATATGCAGATGTAACAGTAAAATTCAAACGAATATGCACCTTTTGGGAAGTTATTTTTTATAGTCCCTCCTAGTCTAGGTTGCCCTGCTATTCATTTTACTCTCAACTTCTTCTCCGCAGCGATTTCCTGTCTCATTTTCTCAATCATAGCGGCCAATTTTTCTTCACATTCCTCTCGGGTATGGGCGTAGACATTTCTTGAAATCCGCTTGCCATGGGCATCTCTTGGTGAGTATTTTCCCTCCCAGAGATGGTCATTGATTTGGTACAGACAGCCGGTGCCGCGTTTGCGGTATTTGAACGGGGTGGGCTGGAAGGCTCTCTGTTCCGTTTGCGGTTTTTCCTCCTCCGTGGGCATGGGCGTATCGGTTTTGCCGATCTGACGGTCAATTTTCGCTGCCGCTTGCTGCTGCATCAGGTCCGTGACGTGGGAGTAAATGTCCAGCGTCGTTGCCGAGGAAACGTGGCCGATGATGGTAGATAAGGTCTTTACATCCATGCCGTGTTCCAGCGCCATGGTGGCGAAAGTGTGTCTCAAATCATGGAAACGAACCACCTTACAGTCCGCCCGGAACAGGGTATCCTGCATTCTCCGCCGCACGAAATTCTGGGTCAGAGGCGCGTCCTCTTTCACCGGGGACGGGAACATCCAGCGGGAATCCACAGTCTGCTGATACGCTTTCAGCACCTCCAGAAGGGAGGGCGGCAGGATCACCGTTCGGATGGAGGATTTGGTCTTCGGCTCTGTGATTTGCAGCTTGCCACCAAGATAGCACATGGATTTGTTGATCCGCAGCTCTCCGGTTTTGAAATTCAGATCTTTCCATTGCAGTGCCAGGATTTCCCCCAGCCGCATTCCCGTACCGAGCTCCAGCAGGAACAGCTCGTAGTAGCCGTCCTGTTTGGCTTGAATCAGGAACCGCTGCATTTCCTCCTGAGTCAGGACTTTCATCTCAGCGCTTTTCTTTGGCGGCAGCTTGCAGCCGATGGCAGGGTTGGTTCGGATCAGTCCCTCTTGCACCGCTTTTTCCAGTGCCGAGCGGCAGCTGGCGTGGCACACCCGCACCATGCGGTCGGAAAGCCCCGGGCCGAACTGCTCCACCCGGATCAGCCGTCCGCTGGTTTTCAGCCTGGCATAGAACTGCTGCAAGTCGTTCTGGGTCAGCTTGTTCAGCGGGATCTGTCCCAGTTCCGGGATGATGTGTTTGTAGATCCGGTCGGCGTAACCCTCCTGTGTTCTGGGGCTGATTTGGGGCTTGCAGTAGGTCTCATACCAGAACGCCATCCACTCCCCGAAGGGCATATCCTCCCGGCACTTGCGGATGGGCGGCGCGCATTCCTCCCGCAGCTTGTTCAGCTTATCCAGACATTCCGTCCGGGTTTTGCCCAGCACGTTTTTCGTTTTCGGCAGGCCGTTATCGTCGTACCCGATGACAACCCGCCCCTCCCAGCGCCCGTCTTTCCGTTTTCTCAGAGTCCCGGAGCCGCTTTTTCTTTTCTTTGCCATGGCGTTACCTCACATAATCTCGTCCAGGAATCCGCCCACAACCCCCGCCGCTTTGCGGTGCATATCCGTGGTCATGTGGGTGTAGGTATCCAGCGTGAAGGATGCGTTGGTGTGTCCCAAAATCCCGGACAGGGTTTTTGCATCCACGCCGCTGTTCAGGGCATGAGTAGCGAACGTATGTCTCAAATCGTGGAAACGAATGAGGGGTAGTTCCGCGTTTTTCAGCAGGGTTTTCAGGTGCCCGTATGCACTCGACGGGTTCATGGGCAGCTCCGGCACCGTGGGATTGTGGAAAATCCACTCGCTGTAGGATTTCTTCTTCCGCTGTTTCAGGATTTCCGCCGTGCTGGGCGGCAGGAGAATGGTTCTCGCGCCGGATTCGGTTTTGGTTTCTCCCACCCGGACGCCGCCGCCCTTTCGGTTGCTCACCGAGCGGTGGATATGGATCCTGCCGGTCTTATCATCGAAGTCCTGCCACTTGAGACCGCAGATCTCGCCACGGCGCATTCCTGTGGTCAGCTCCGTATAAAAGAAGTCATACCACAGTGGGTCCTGCTTCAGCACTTCCATGAATTTTTCCAGCTGTTCCTCCGTCAGAATCTGCTTGGGCGCGTAATTCACCTTGGGAATAATGGCGCCCTCGGTTGGATTTTTCGGGATCAGCCGCTCCCGCACCGCCACGTCCAGCGCCTGATGGAGCATCATGTGAACGCGGCGGATAAAGGTGTCCGACAGGGCGTTCCCCTTCTCATAATGCTCATTCACCCGCCCGTTCTCCCGGAGCCAGTTGTACATTTTCTGGATGTCAGCAGTAGTGATGGAACCGATTTTTTCGTCCCCCATCAGGGGTTTGATGTGGTGCTCCGTTATGCTTTTATAGCTGTTCAGGGTGCTTTCCCGGACGGTCAGGGTCATGTAATCTGCCAGCCATTTATCCAGCCACTGCCCCAGCGTCATACCGGATTCTTCCGTCAGCTCCACGTCCCGATATTCCTCCATCCGGCTGTGGAGTTTTTTCAGAAGTTCCCCCTGGGTTTTGGCAAACACCGAGCGGAAGATGGGACTGCCGTCCGCCTTGTGTCCCACCACGATTCTGCCCTCCCAGCGTCCGTCGCTGCGCTTGCGCACCAGCCCGTCACCTGCGGGTCTTCGTTTTGCCATGTGCATCCCTCCCCTGTGTCAGCTCACAACACTACCACAGAAGCAGGGCGATAGCTATTCACAATATCCAACAATTTTGCTCCTTTTTCATTTGTTTGATTTTTTTGAGATTTCCTGAGGAAAATGGTACCGACGCCGGTCACGACCCACGCAGAATACGTTGCGGCTCTAAGGGAATCCCATTCGACAACGCCTATCACCGGCACCTAACCCCTTTTACCGACCCACACGAGAATTTGGCTTAATTGTTCTTAAAAACTGCTGTTTCCCCGGAAACTCCCCGTAAACTTGGCGGGCGTTGCCCGACAATGTCACCTTGGGGATAGGCGTCGACGCCTATCCTTTCTCCTGCTTGATTTTCGACCCAGCGGTTTTTCCGTCATCCCCTACTGGGTGTTCAAATCCGCGAATCTGGGAATTCTCAACTTTTTCGGAAAAAATGCCCCGGTATGGTGGTACCGGGGCGTTCCGTTCATAGGCCGAGTCATTCTCTGCCCTCATCCGTGAAACCGGGCACAGGCCTGTCACGGGCTTTGTAAGGCGTGAACCTTTGCGAATCCGCTGGCAAACCCGGTTTTCTCATGCGGGGTAGTGTCTTTCCCTTACCTCGGAGTAAGGCTGAAAAACCCTTCCAAACCGGCTTCAAATTCGGGAAGCCTCCTTCTGCTGTCCTTGGGAGAGATTTTGGCGTTCAAAGGCTTTCATCTGCTGCTCCACATGATACTCCACGGCCTCATGGATGGGGCGGATGGTATAGAGCAGGCTCCCGTTGCGCTTGGTGCCGTCCTTCAGCGTCACCGTGGTCGGCTCCGTGTAGATGAGCCGCTTTTCCACCAGACTGTCCACATGCTTTTTCACCGTGTTGCGGCTCATGCCCACCGCTTCCCCGATAGTACGGTAGCTGGGGTAGCACTGATAGGTTTCCCGGTTTTCACATTTCAGCAGGAATGAGTACACCGCCAGTTCTCCAGCGGTCAGGCCCAACCGAAAAATCTCATTGGGCAGCGGAAAGTAGTTGCGGATGGCATCCCGGGTTGGATAACGGTTGTACTTCATAGCCCCATCCGCTCCTTTACCCAGTTCTGGAATTCCACCTTGGGAACCACCAGACGGCTGCCGATCCGCAGAGCGGGGAAGTCTCTCTCGTGCATCAGCTCATAGGCTGAGGAAGGAGATACGCCGAGAAGCTGGGCCACCATTTTGGCATTCAGAAACAGCGGCAGTTCGTCGTAACTTTTGTAGATAGATTCGTTCATTCAACCTCCATATTGTTTTGTTTCCGAAAATGTTTCCTGCGTCCATCTTCATCAGCTCCTTCGTTTTTTAGAATACGAGCACAGCGCGTCATAGCCCGGAAAGGAAAACGCCCGCACAGGCAAACAGCGCAAAGCCTCGCCCTCTGTTTGGACGACTGCCTTTGTGCGGTGCTGTGCGGGATTATGTATTGGGGTTTCCAGCAATCGGCTTCACTTCCTGTTTTGGGTTTTGGCGCTCTGCTCCACCTGAATTGTAACATATCTCGAATTTTTCTCTTAGAGAAATTTGTCGACGGCAAAAATTTTATGAAAACAGGACTTGCATTTATCGTAGTTCCAAGGTAACATCACAAAAATTTTCCAGGAGGTGTTACCATGAAAGACTATCTCACAGTCCTGCGTGACCACATCCACACCCATCCCCCGGATTTAGTGGATACGGATTCTGTTCTTTCCCTACTCTATGAAGCCTACAGTGAAATCGATCCTATGGAGGACGATCAGATCAAGGCAGGATTTCACGAGCTGTACCAGCTGATGAACGGGGTACCGCTGGAGAAGATGGACGAGATCATCAACCCGGTGTGTTTCCTCTGCCGGGAGCACGAGCGGTCGGGGTTTGTACATGGAGTGCAGATTGGGATAAGGCTGGCTGAGGAACTAAAATAGCATATGGCAAACAATTGCAATCTCAATTTCTACGCCTTTATTTTTACACAGGATTCCATTATCTCCTTTGTTGTGATATAATTTTTACATAGCGGAGAGCCACGGTGCGCGGCTTCCTATAGACTACTCTGGCCCAGTTCCGGAGCAGGTGCTCCTGATGGACGTGCCGGAAGGCGAATACATTGTGTTTGAGCATGGCCCCTTTGATTTTGAGACCCAGAACCAAAGTGCGGAAGCAAAGATTGAATCCGCCATGAAGGAATTTGACTACGCCGCCAGCGGATTTGCACTGGATACCACGCCCGGCAGAGTGTTCTATTTCTACCATGATTGCACACGGTATTGGAAGTACATCCGCCCGGTGCGCAAGCTGTAAACCAATCCAACGCGGAATTTGCCCATCAGGCAATTGAAGTTTCCTGCAAAGCCCAGGATTGCCAACGCAGTCCTGGGCCTGTCTATCTTATATTTACAAATCGTTTATTTGACACTTTCTCTCTTTTCTGATAGGATAATCGCAAATGCAAAGGAGGAACACATATGGAAAAATACATTCCCTACGATAAGCTTTCCAAGAAGGGAAAGCGTAAGCTGGACAACCTCAAACGCGGCACCTGGGGCGAAATCAATCCCGTCACCCGAAAACCCCAAAACAGCAAAGCCTACAATAGAAGCAAAGCCCGGAATTGGAATCGTGAGTATCACGAAACCAATTCCGGGTCTTTATTTTCCCTTTTCATCCGCCTCTACCATCGCCCAGCTTTCCGGGTAATGATGCCTGTAATACTCTGACATAGGATCGTTGGCTTGCAGCAGATTCTTTTCCCGGATCGTGTCCGCTTCGGCACGGCGAATCCAGTCCAGCATTTTCGTGGACAGTTCCCCGTAGCGGTGAATCACCAATGCACCAAGCCGCTGCTGTTCCAGTAACGCTTCGCACACATCCGGAATGGCGATTTCTTCCAGAACCGGCACCGCCTTATCCGATACCGCTTCATTGGGGATTCTGGTGGTTTCCACCGATTCCGGGTCACACAGATATAGGCTTGCCGGCTTTCCACGATAGAGTTCTTCCAATGCGTTGGGGAAATATTCATCCAAATAGATTTGCCCCTCTTTGGTATAGCCGTAGGTGTACTCATAGTTCCGCACGCCGTACATCAGCGCCATAGGCAGCAGCGTGGTCATATACACCCGCGCAGGCTTGTCAAAGGATTCCGGTTTCCTGGGCTGCAAAACCGTCAATCCGCTTGTCGGCGAACAGTGATAATAGGCCATTTTGAATTCCCCCTTATACAGTCTATTTTACCGCGAACATGGGGAACTACAAGTCTTGAAAAATACCTATTTTTCTGCTATAATAGGATTATAGTCGAGGAAGATACCTCGGCTTTCTTTTTGCTTTCTCTTATGAGATTTGCTATAATATCCGCAAAGGGGGGTGGCACCATGATTATCAGCGCCAGCAGGCGGACGGACATACCGGCTTACTATTCCCCGTGGTTCTTTCGCCGCCTGGAAGCGGGGTTCGTCTGCGTCCGCAATCCTGTGAATTTTCACCAGGTCAGCCGCGTCTCCCTGTCCCCGGAGGTGGTGGACGGTATCGTGTTCTGGACAAAGAATCCCATTCCCATGCTGGACAGCCTTCCCCTTTTGAAAGACTACCCCTTCTATTTTCAGTTCACCCTGACGGCCTACGCTCAGGATCTGGAGCCGGGCATCCCCAGCAAAAATGACAGAATCATTCCTGCTTTTCAGGAGCTGTCCCGACGAATTAGCCCGGAGCGGGTCATCTGGCGGTATGATCCCATCCTCCTGACGCCGAGGTACACCGCTGATTACCATGTGTATTATTTTAAGGAATTGGCCAAGTGGCTGTCCGGGTACACCCAAAAGTGCGTCATCAGCTTTGTTGACCTGTACCGGCATCTGGGCAAACAGTTTCAGCCCCTGGACACGGCGGAGATATATGAGCTGGCAGGCCGTTTTTCGGATATCGCGCAAAAGTATCATCTGACCCTGGAAACCTGTGCGGAAAGTTTCGACCTGTCCCAATTCGGCATCCGCCACGGGCATTGCATTGATGGGGAACTACTTGAGAAGATCATCGGCCAGCCCCTGTCCCTGTCCAAAGACCAAAATCAGCGGGAGGCATGCGGATGTATGGCCAGCATCGACATTGGGATGTACGATAGCTGCGCCAACGGCTGCAAATACTGCTACGCCAACCACTCCCCTGCCGCCGTCCGCAGAAATATCCAGGCCCATGATCCCACCTCGCCGCTCCTGTGCGGTAATCTCACTCCGGAGGATATCGTCAGGGATCGGGCGGTGGCGTCCTGCAAAGAAATACAGGTAAAGCTATTTTGAAGGAAAAAGCAAACAGCACAGAATGTGGTAACCGCAAGCACCTCGTCACAGGTGCGCCCCTTCCGCTCCGCCTTGGCAATCAGCATGGGGTACACCTTGGCAAAGGACATGGCAAATACTTTTTCGTTGGTCATTTTAATCTCCCTTTTGCAGCAGCAAACTCCGCCGCTTCCTGAATCCAGCCCAGAAGTTCTTCGTCGATTTCATCGGGCGTTCCCACCATCACATGATGGGTCCATCTGCCGGGGTAGGCTTCCGTTGCCACATCGATTCTGGGAGATTCCTTGCGGTATCCCAGCCCGAAGGTGACCGTCATCCAGACCACCGGACGGTCTTTTGTTTTCCGGCAGGGGTTGAAGGACACAAAAGCAAAGCTCCGTCTGCCCGTGAAAGTGATCTGGGTCTTGGCGACCTTGATTTTCACATCGGGAATCCGGGACAGAATCGCATTTTCCAGTCGTTCATAAATCGGCAGGACGTCCATGTGCTCCCCGAAGAAGAACAGAATATCGTTGTGCATTGCTTCGCCCCCCAAATGCCTTTTCTTTGTTTATTGCAGTGAAGTCTTTGACTGTCACCCTGCTTAGCCTGTTTATTTTCTGCAATGTTCTTTTGCCAACTCTATGTCGGAGTTGATTGTCCGCTCTGCAAACCGGAAGTTATCAAAGCCATTCTTTTTTCAGAATGGCATACTGCACGGTGTTTTCGTAGCGTGGGGAACCATCCGGGTTATTGACAAAGGATACAAACTCCATAAATAGTCCTTCCCGGCGCATACCAAGTTTTTCACAAAGGTGCTGGCTTGGCAAATTATAATCCTCGGTATACGCGTAGATACGTCTTGCGCCTTTCTTGCGAAAGAGATAGTCAAAGAAAGCGTGAGCCGCTTCATACGCGTAGCCTTTTCCTTGATAAACTTCGTTAAGCATCCAGCACGGGCTGAATGTGTCAAATGGCGAGCTTGTATCGTGAGGCTCTCCCCGTTCTGGATAGGCATCTATCTCACCGATTACCTTGCCCGTTTCTTTCAAAACAATGGCAAAATAGTATTCGGTTTCACGGGCACGCTTCTTCATTTCTTCTTTTGCTTCCTCAAGGGAATCCAGTTTCATACTGGCAAAGCAATTTACTGCCGGTTTTCTCAAATACTCTAATACATCTGCCGCGTCCTTTTCCAAAAAGGGGCGCAGAAGTAAGCGTTCTGTTTCAATCATAGCGACTGCGTACCTCCACAGATTTTGTTTTATTGAATTGATTATATCACAGATGCCCTGAATGGTTTGCCATTTCTGAATCACGCCCCCAATCTTTCCTTTACTATACCACATCGAACAATCGTTCACAACAACGTGTTGTGCAGAAGGTCTTCTTTTCCGCATTTTTTCACATATACCCATCAGACTCAGGAGCGCACTCTCCTGGGTCTCTTAATGTTTTATCAATTCGTACACACATTATATTTCGCTTATTTTGCAGAATTTTCGCAAAATGCGACAGCTTTATCTTGACGCAACCAAACACATCGCTTATAATTACTATGTCATTTTGAAGAAATCTTGCAAAATGGAGGTTTTTCATATGCTTTTAGAGTTTCGCTTTCAAAACTACAAGTCTTTCCGTGAGGAAACCAGTTTTTCCATGATGGCTGCGCCTAAGCAAAAAGGACTTGATTATAGCTTGATCAATATCAAGAAGCAAGGCAAGGATATAAAAGGTCTTTGTTCTTCTGTAATCTACGGCTCCAATGCGGCAGGCAAAACCACAGTTGTAGGCGCAATGGATACCTTCCGTTCCATTGTTCTGCGCGGGAATATCCGCAATTCCGAGGATATTGGATCTCCCAATCACGCAGCATCCAATCTATCCCTTGTTCCCAACCAAATGCTTACAAAGCCTGAACCAGTGGAATTTCTCATTGACTTTGTAGTCGATAAATTTCGCATCCAGTATGGTATTGTAATGGATCTGGGTTTTTTCTTGGATGCCAAGTATGAGCGCAAGATCCTTTCCGAAACTTTAACTGTCAATGGCAATCGGATATTCACACGGGAGCATACAAATGCGACAACTGCAATCCTGAATGTTGAGCCTTCTAAGGATGTTGCCACCCTGTTCTCCAAAACAGCAAAGGCAGATAACGAAAGTGCTGTTATGATCGCTATGGAGGGTCTGGATCGCGAAGAGCTGTTCCTGACCGGAGGCTTTAAGCTCATCTTCTCTCAGGCCCTAGTCAAGATGATCACCGATTGGTTTACCAATCAGTTTATTGTCGTATACCGGGCAGATGCTGCGCATTTGGAACGTCGTTTCTCTAATCCAAAAGAGAATTCAATTTATGTATCCGAGACACTGAATCATGCAATCAACCTCTTTGGTGTTAATGCTAATCCTGTCGGATATACCATGGACAAGGACTCTGAAGCAAAACTCGTTTCTCTGATTCATACCGGAGATAATCAGTCCGTTGCACTGCCCGCGGATATTTACGAATCCTATGGCACCATCCGTTTTATCAATCTTTTCCCCCTTGTGATTCGTGCGCTTCGGACCGGTGCTACACTTGTTGTTGATGAATTTGACGCTTCTATTCATCCCATTGCGCTCATGAATATCCTGAATTTGTTCCACAACGACGAGATCAACATCAATCATGCACAGTTGATCTTCAACACCCATAACCCAATCTACCTCAACGCCAATCTTCTGCGCCGGGACGAGATCAAGTTTGTAGAGCGCGATTCCGAAGATCACACCAGCACACTGTTCGCGCTGTCTGACTTTGGCACTGCAGGCGAAAACGGTGTTCGCAAGAATGATGATTATCTCAAGAGCTATTTTGCAAATCAGTATGGCGGTATCGCGGATGTAGACTTCTCTTCTGTCTTTGAGAAACTCAATGATGTAGGAAATGGGGTGTAATCATGGCTCGAAATACAACTCCCAGGAAGCAAACCCTAACCTATTACTTTAGTGTTGAGGGTGAAACAGAGCAATGGTACCTCGAATGGCTGGAAGCTCAGATTAACGCAAATGAGGATTCAAACTATATCGTAAAATTCATTGCCAAAGTGCAAAAGGATCCTGTTTCTTTTGTCAAGAAACTCGTAGTTCAAAAGAAAACTACCATTTGGCATCTTTCCGATATTGAAGGCAGTTCGGCAGAACAGATTCAGACTGTCCATGATACCTTGGGTAGATTGAAAGAAGCAAAGGGTCTTGGAAAATCCATCATTTATAAATGGGGTTACAGCAACTTGAGCTTTGACCTTTGGATGATCCTGCATAAGCAGAACTGCAATGCTGAGCTGAACAGTGTGGATGGCTACCTCAGCCACATCAACAGAGCTTTCGAGACCCAATTTGAAAGTATGAAGAAATACAAGGAAGAAGCTAATTTCAAGCATTGTCTTGGAAAGCTTTCTTTCCCCGAAGTACTTACTGCGCTCTCCAGAGCCAAAGCAATCATGCAAAGGAACGAAAGAGACGGGTATCATCTCGCGCAGTTTAAGGGCTATCGCTATTACATTCACAATCCTTCCCTTGATCTGTGGCAGCCCATTGAAGCAATTTTGAGCGATTGCGGCCTTTTGTAATCATCCTAACAGAATACCTACTTAATAGCAGGCCCAGGAGCGAACACTCCTGGGCCTGTACCAATTTCTATAGATTTTCCTTTAATCGCAGCTCGTAAAACTGCTGTACCCATTTAGGATAGTGCTTATATTCCTCTGATTCTTTGATCATGTGCAATGTTCTTTTGCCGACACGCTTATCCAGAATCACAAGTATCTTGATGATGTAGTCCTCGGAAATGAGTGCATCCTGAATAGACAGATTGCGGAACTTCAAAACCGCACTCAGGAAGTCCCATTCGCAGTAGGTACAGGTTTCATCCCAAGCAGGTTTCATCTCATCATAAAGTGCAAACCAGCCCTTGCTTATGTCCTCTGCGTACTTTGCAGACACCTGCTGTTCCTGTCTGTACTGCTCGATCCACGAAAAACACACCAGCTCCTTACCGTCCAGCAAGATTGCCGCTCTGCCGTAGGAATCATGCACCTTGTGATAGCGGGTCAGAAAATATGTAACTCTGCCCCTCAATTCGTCACACAGGCACTCATTCAGCCACTTATTAAGCCCTGACCATGATTTATAGTGGTTCATTTTCTGTCCTCATTCCAGCGTTTTCAGATACATAATTTCATCCGCATCCTGCTCCGGGGGCAGAAATGCACCGATCCGCCGGTAGCCCAGCTTCTCATAGAAATACTTCGCAGTTTCGTCCTCCTGCGTAGAGAGCATGACATATTTGTATTTCATTGTCCGCATAACAGACTCCCAATGCTCCATCATCTGCTTGCCAAAGCCTTTCCCTCGATAGTCCTCGTCAATGTACAGCAAATCAAGAAACG
The DNA here is from genome assembly GCA_945833775.1 of uncultured Lachnospiraceae bacterium. Lineage (GTDB taxonomy): Bacteria > Bacillota > Clostridia > Lachnospirales > Lachnospiraceae > Acetatifactor. The sequence continues at coordinate 8,877 of CAMAGI010000030.1, read as the reverse complement.
GAATGGACTGCCAGAACAGACTATACCGCAAAACACCCACGATTTTCTTTTCATCACACAGAACATATACAAGCTGATTTCTAAACTTGGTGATACCACAAAATATAGTGTGTTCATTGATAACGCAATCCGTACATATTTCGATGGGCAGATTGCGCCTGTTGGAGATACGGCGAACTATAACTGGGTCGATGTTACACAGTTCCGGAATATGATGACAGCCTACCAGATCAACAATCCTTCTGGGCAGAACCTGTATTCATTGAATTCCGCTCGAATCGATTTTGTCCCTTATCAGTTCCGTCCCGCTTTGAAAATGATCCATTCGGATGAACCGCGCATTCTGATTGCCGATAGTGTTGGTGTCGGTAAGACTATTGAGGCCGGCCTAATTATCAAGGAATTGTCAGCTCGTCAGGAACTGGAGAAAGTACTGATTATTTGCCCCCGGCCTCTCGTTGCAGAAAGAAAATGGGAACTGGAAATGAAACGCTTTACGGAAAAAATCCTAAGACCACTTCTGCCAAAAACAGTTACGGCAATCGTTATTATTATACGAGAGGCTTGACGGATCCCTCTGAAATAGGAGGTTTTCTGTTGGAATTGAATAGCACGACCGGTGATGAGGCCAACTGGTTTAAAACATCTTCCGGCTTTGCTGTCAATGTAAAAAGTCCGGAATATGCAAGTAAGGCTACCATGCGCTATATCAGTGAGTATTTCCAGGAATTTGAAAATGCCATTATGGCTACGGACAGCGATGGAAACTATACCGGATATAATGCGGATAAAGGGCTTTACTATTATGATTATTGTGATATGGACAGCCTGGTGGAGCAGTATATGATTAATTGTATATCCTCGAACCGGGATGCTTTCTGGCATTCACTTTATTTTTATATGGATACAGATGGAAAATTGTATGCAGGTCCATTATGGGATATGGAGCTTACTTTGGGTGTGGGTTGGAATAACTCTATCTCGGCACAACAGGATTGGGCGGCTCATAATGATAACAATGGAAACTGGGGGGAAGTACTGATTCAGATTCCAAGTTTTCAAGCAGCATTGAAAAAGGCATACAAAGAGACTTTCCGGGACGTGATAGATGCTCTTCTCGGAAACAGCGAGGCTCAGGTGAAAACCAGACTGCTCTCTATTGAGGAACGTGCAGAATTGGGGCAGGCTTCTGTGGCGATGGACAGTGTTCTGTGGCCGGAACAGCTTAAGGACGGTTCTCCTTGTGCTCTGTATCAAAGGCAAAGCTACGTAGAGTATTATCTGTTTGGTAGGGTTGCCAGATTCCGAATGTGGCCGAAGGATACCGAGTATAAGGCAATCGTGCAGGCAAGGATAGACTGGCTGGAAGAACATAAAGAATTCCTGGATGCGTATTTTGCAATAACGGATGAAGACGAAGCGTGTGACCACGAATAAACTTCCATCATCACCGAACCTACCTGTGAAAAACAGTGATAAAAAGCTCCAATGTAGTAAAATAACGTAACCGCTCCGTGATACCCTCTTATTTTTGGAGTGCTTCGTTGATTTTTGCTATATCCTTTTCGGAAAGTTCGGTGCGGGTTTCACTGTCGACAAAGATTGTACCGCCGTCATATCCTTCACCCACCAATGTACCTCTTAATGTACTGTTGATGAGGTCTTCTTTGGTTTCCCATTGGCCACTCCAATTTGGGTCAATCATAAACTCATCATATACTTTGCCTGTTTCATAATCGACAACTAAAAGGATGTTGGAGTAATAATCTCCCTCGGCTTTGCCCCAGTCGCAATCTGCCTTAACTGCTAAGAAATGAATAGAAACCCTGTTCGGTCCCAAGTCATCAGCAGAAATTTCGATAACTCTTGTCACAGTAAGTTCTTTCGCGTCTGCTCCAATGCCATCTTCAAAGATTTTCTCGCGTTCTAAATAGCCCTCGCTATTCATGTATGTGCCCAAGTGTTCTACAAGAAAATCTGTAACAGAAACGGTTTCTCCATTCACTTCAATATCTTCCACTTTGTTGCCACAAGCCACAAGGCTCAGGCACAGTACCGCCGCCAAAAGCAGCGCAATCCATTTTTTCATTGTTTATTCTCCTACTTTCTGTGATAGGTTTTCCACCGCAATGCGGATAATATCAGGGACGCCTTTCATTTGCACATACTTTGACACGGAGGATGCGCTGCGTCCTATCTCACGGGCTACGACTGTGTAAGTTCCTAATTGACGATACAGCCGCTGCATTGTAATGATTTCCTCCGGGGTAATTCTCGGTGCGCCCATTATTTCCCTTTTCGGGCGGGCCTGTCAGCGACTTTCAGATGCTTGTCTGTGTCATCCATGCAAGCTTTCCACGCTTCTTCCAGATAGGTTTTGAAGGTGTACTGCTTGTCTCCGCCGCCGTCCTTGATAATGCGGTTGATTTCTTCCAGCTTCGCGGCATAGTTCCAGGGTACGGTGATGGTTTTCTTGTCGGTGTCCAGAATGATACGCATATTGTTCGCTCCTTTCTATGTGATAAAAATAGAATACCGCGAAAAAACCATGAAAACAATTAACTGGCTGCATAGTATCGGCAAATTTCTTTCGATCTCGGCGTAAATGCTGTAAAAACAACGAAAACGCGGAAGACTTCATGAAATCTCCCGCGTTTTGCTTTGAAATGATAGAATCAGAGGTAAAAACACCTTGTTTTACTCAAATATTGCATTTGATAGGTCGATTGGATACTGAATCGGATTCTCAATATCGATTCTGTTCCCGGAAAAAACAGTACCGCCAAAATCCAACGGTGTTGCGCTGGGAAGATTCACAAATTGAATGCCGATGTCATTGCCCTCAATCGTGCAGTCCGGGAACCCGGTTTTGAAAAAGTAATAACGCAATGTATCATAGGAAAATGCGATCCCGTTATTTCGGAAGGTGCAGGCTTCCACGCCGATCATGCCACCTTCCTTTACTGCGGCTCCAATGTCGTATCCGGTAAAAGAGCAGCCCCAAATGTCCGTCGATGCCGTGGCGGAAAGCCCTGTGCCGCCGCTGCCCACAAAATCCAAGTTACAGAGCGTCACATAGGCCGGGTCGTGGGTGCTGACGATAAGCGTTCCCTCGATCACGGTACGCCCGCTGCCGTCAGAGCAGCCGTAGAGGTTTACCGCACGGGAGGATATTTCCAGATTGCCGGTATAGGTAACAGGAGGAAGATAGATGTCCACAATGGTATCCGCCGGAACCTCTGTATCAATGCGGTCAAGCAGCGCTTTCAAATCCTCCATGGTGTCAAGGCAGGCTTCTTCTGCCGTGTATGCCTGATGCACAAGGGGCAGTACCTCAAAGATGTGTTTTAACCGAATGGTGTCGCCGTTTTTCATGGTCAGTGTCCAAACAAGCGCATTTGTTCCGCTTGCTCCGGTAAAAAACACATCTGTTTCCAAAACGGAAGGGGCAAACATCTCGTCATAGCGTGGCTCGCCGATCTCCAATGCGCCGTTTTCGTTGGGGAACGCTTTCAGTGTGTAGCGTTCCAGCTTGGCGAGGAAACTTTCGGGATTGACCAGCTCGCCGTCTTGAAAAACGCCAAGCAAGGCAGGCAGACAGGAACTTTCGTCCACGGGAAAAGAAATCGTCCGCTTTTCCTCTGGCTGTTTGTTTTCAAGGTCGTCCGAAAAGGTGCTGACAAGCAGCTCATACGTTCCGTCCTTGTCGGTATAGGTGACGGACGCGCCGCCCTCAAAGGTTTTCGGCCGGTGGGGCAGGAACACCGCCAGCGCCGCCGCCACCAACAGAAGCACGGCCAGAAAGGCATACAGCGCCTTTTTTCGCCACAGCCGCGGCGGTTTCACTTCTGAGCGTTCAATTTGACTTTGGGCGCAGTGCGGGCAGAAGGAAGCGTCCTCCGGCAGCTCCGCGCCGCAATTTCTGCATTGTTTACGCATTTTTTCTCTCCTTAAAGCGCCTCCATCAGATAAAGCACGCTTTTGTATCGTTTCTTCGGATTTACCATGGTGCATTTCTGCACAATACGCCCCAGCTTTCCACTGGCCAGTTCCTTTGACGGATGCTTTCCCGTGAGCATGATATTCAGCAGCACACCAAGAGAATAGATGTCCGCCCGACCGTCCGTCTGGGCAATGCCGTATTGCTCCGGCGCGGCATAGCCTGTTGTCCCTAAAACCTGAGTATCGGTGCTGCTCTCACTTTTGAAAAAGCGGGAAGCGTCAAAGTCGATGAGTACCGCCTCGCTGCCCCGTACAATCACATTTTCCGGCTTGATGTCCCGATGTACCGCGCCCATGGCGTGCAGCACCCACAGAGCGTTGCAGAGCTGCAAAGTGATTTCCCGCGCTTCGGCAGGCGTGAACAAAGCCCCCTCCAGAAGATAGGCAAGGGAATCTCCCTGGATGTATTCCTCCAGCACCGCCACCATACCGCCGCTTTCCGCCACTTCCATAACCTGCGGCAGGTTCCGGCAGGAGACACCAAGCAGCTTCCGGTAGACTTCCCCATTTCCGCGATAATGGCGAAAAATTAAGCGCGTTCCGTTCTGTATATTTTGCAGAAGCGCAACACAGCCGCGTTCACTGGTTTTGATTGTTTTTACGGTTTTATATTCCGCGCCGATGCTCGACAGCAAATACTGGTAAATGGTCCTCACCCCTCCCCAAGGTATGCAGGGTGCATATTGATTTTATTCGTCGAAAACGGTATTATTATATAAAAGAAAAGCATACTTGTAAAGGCGGAAAAACCATGAAAGACACAAACAGTTTGCAGCAGGAGTTGATGGATACCCCCGACTTTGATCGGTTCCTGTCCGAAAATCAGGACAGCTTCCGCAGCGGCAGCACCCATGAACTGCTGAATGCGCTGTTTCAAAAGCGGAGCATTTCCAAAGCGGCGCTTGCGAAGCAGTCCGGCATGAGTGAAGTATATCTGCATCAGGTTTTTGCCGGCCGCCGCAGTCCTTCCCGCAGTCGTTTGATTTGTTTGTGCTTTGGCCTGTCCGCCACATTGGAGGAAACCCAGGAGCTTTTGAAGCAATGCGCCCTTGCGCAGCTTTACCCCAAGAACAAGCGGGACGCCATCATCATGTATGGGTTGGTAAACGGTATAAGCCTGTTTGATGTCAATGACAAACTATTTTCAGAGGGTGAAGAAACCTTGTATTAAGGAACCTCTGAACCGATCGTCTGCGGCTGAGCAGCGGATCTTTTGTTTCCCCGGTGCAGTATGAAAAACAGGAAATACATCCAGTATTCCTCTGCTTTTCATACTTTCCGGGAAAACAAAATCTCTCGCTGTCAGCTCTTGCCGATTTGTTCAGAGCTTCCTTAGACCCTGTATCTGAAAAATGCCAATGCCGCCAGTTTTCGTGATGAAAACCGGCGGCATTGATTCCCCAGATTGTCATTTTCACTCCCGTTGGGGATGGCTTTCAGGTACTCGGTGTCTCCCTGATGTGCAATGTCTGCATTTCGCCATCTGTACGGAGCAGAGAAAATCTTTTATCCTTTCAGGTGAAACATATCCCTGCAAATTCTTCTGCCGGAATTCGTTCTGCAAATCTTGTGATATGCGCTCAGAATGGATTCTTCCGGCAACTGATCCTCATACATGTTCACAAGGAAATCGGCCTCAACAAGAATCTGATAATCCATACCATCAATGTTCGTGTAGGTGTGATGGTGCGCAATCAGATACTGGACTCTTGCGGAAACATCTGTATCGAATCCCAGCCTTTCCTGCATTTCCCCCGCAATATCCGGGCCTTCCTTTTCCTGCAATTTACCATTGCAATTCCCGTATTTTTCTTCACAAAAGTGAATGCCGATATCATGGGTCAGGGACGCCGCTTCCAGAATGAACGACGTCTTTTCATCGACATTTTCCATCGCAGCAATCAATTTTGAGTAACTATGAACCTTACAAAAATGCTGGATCCTCTTTGGGTCTCCGGCATACAGGCGGATCATTTCCAAATGCAGTCTGTTAATCATGGGTACCAGCTCCTCATGAGATTGATTTTGGGCCTATCTCATAGCATCCTTCATGGATTTTACATACTCGCCGATGTACTTGGGAGCATCCTTCCCATATTTTTCAAGCAGCTTGATAATCGCGGAACCTACGATGGCGCCGTCGGAAATATTAGCCATTTTTCTTGCCTGCTCCGGCGTGGAAATGCCAAAACCAATGGCGCAGGGGATGTCGGTGTTCTGGCGGACAACCTCTACAATCGAGGTAAGGTCAGTTTTGATTTCGCTTCTCGTACCCGTCACGCCAAGACTTGAAACGATATACAAAAAGCCTTCCGCTTCCTTTGCGATCATGGCAATTCGGTTTTCAGAGGTGGGGGCAATCAGCGACACCAGATCAATGCCGTATTGATGGCAGGTCGGCAGGAATTCTTCCTTTTCCTCAAACGGTAAATCGGGCAGAATCAGTCCGTCTATTTTGGCCTCTTTACACTTTGCGATAAAGCGCTCCGCACCGTAAGAGAATACTACATTGGCGTAGGTCATAAAGACCATTGGAACCTCTACATCATGGCGCAGCTCTTTGACAAAGGCGAAAATCTTATCCGTGGTAATCCCACCGTGAAGTGCTCTCAGGTTTGCCCCCTGAATGACGGGGCCTTCTGCAGTGGGATCAGAAAACGGAATTCCAAGCTCGATGAGGTCTGCACCGTTGGACACGGCAGCACGGACGGCAGCGGCGGTGGTTTCCAGATCCGGGTCGCCGCAGGTAATAAAGGCGATGAATGCCTTTCCGTTTTCAAAAGCTTTTCTGATATTACTCACGGATATCCTCCCCTCTGTAGCGGGCAATGGCGGCGCAGTCCTTGTCGCCTCTGCCGGATATGGTAATCACGATGATTTTGTCCTTATCCATGGTTGGTGCAAGCTTCATTGCGTAGGCCACGGCGTGGGCCGATTCGATGGCCGGGATGATTCCCTCGGTCTTTGCCAGGTAAACAAAGAAAAGGGATTTTACAGGAAGCCCTTGCCAGATGGCCGTTTCTCTGCTATAATCTAAGAAACTGATATAGATTGGAGTTGAAAGGATGCGCAATACTTCTTGCTGATCGATTGGGCAATACAATCAAGCGGTGGAAAAACCGCTGGTTTTGCTATGCCCTGATGCAGGAAGGTGTGCGCCGATTCAACTGACATAGTGTTGCTGCGCCCAAAAGGGGAGCAGTGACCTCAAGTTGGCTGCGGGATGCTTTCCTGCGGCCATTTTTCTTTTTGGGGGAGGGCACTATGTCTTTGATTCAAGTTTCCAATTTGACCTTTGCCTATGATGGCAGCTACGAAAATATTTTTGAAAACGTCAGCTTTCAGATCGACACAAACTGGAAGTTGGGCTTCACCGGCAGAAACGGACGGGGCAAGACCACATTTTTGAATCTGCTTCTGGGAAAGTACGAGTATCAGGGAAACATTTCCGCCTCGGCGCAGTTTTCCTACTTTCCATTTCCTGTGCCGGACAAGAGCATTCTTGCCGTCGATGCGGTGGACGCCAGTAATCCGGACTACGAATACTGGCGGGTGCAGCGGGAAATGGCGAAGCTACAGCTGGATGACGAGGTGCTGTACCGTCCCTACAGTACCTTAAGCAACGGAGAACAGACGAAGCTGCAGCTGGCGGTTCTGTTTTCCAAGGAGAACAACTTCCTGCTCATCGACGAGCCGACGAACCATCTGGACATCCGGGGCCGGGAGTTGGTGAGCCGGTATTTGAACAGTAAAAAGGGGTTCATTCTGGTATCCCACGACCGGGCATTCCTGGATGGGTGCGTGGACCATATCCTGTCCATCAACAAGTCGGATATCCAGGTCTGCAAGGGCAATTTCTCTACATGGATGGAGAATAAGCAGCGGCAGGACGATTTTGATCGGGCGGAGAATGAAAAGCTGAAAAAGGAGATTTCCCGGCTGGAGGAAACGGCACGGCAGAAAGCGGATTGGTCTAACCGGGTGGAAGCAACAAAAATAGGCTACGGCCCCTGTGACCGGGGGTATATCGGTCATAAAGCGGAGAAAATGATGGTCCGGTCAAAGGCAATTGAAAAACGGCAAACTGCAGCCATCGAGGAAAAGTCCAAGCTGCTGAAAAACATCGAGCGCAGCGACACGTTGAAGATCTTCCAGACGACCTTTCACACCAAGCATCTGGCAGAATTGAAGGATGTGTCCATTGCCTATGGTCCGGAGCCGGTTTGTGAGCATATCAGTTTCACCATCCAGCAGGGAGACCGGATCGCCTTACAGGGAGCCAACGGGTCCGGCAAGAGCAGCATTCTCAAGCTGATCTGCGGGCAGGAGATTCCCTACACGGGGGTATTCTGGCGGGGGAACGGCCTGCGAATTTCTTATGTCAGTCAGGATACTTCCAACCTGCAGGGGAATCTTTCTGATTACGCCCGAGACAGCGGGATCGATGAAAGTCTGTTTCTTGCCATGCTGGCGAAGCTGGATGTGCCGAAAGCGCAGATGGAAAAGGATATGTCTAATTTGAGCGCCGGGCAGAAGAAAAAGGTTCTGCTGGCGAAGTCCATCTGTGAACCAGCCCACCTGCACATATGGGACGAGCCAATGAACTATATTGATGTGATCTCCCGGATGCAGATTGAGGAATTGCTGCTTCAGTTCCAGCCCACCATCCTGTTTGTAGAACACGATAAAGTGTTCTGCGAAAACGTGGCGACGGAAATCGTAATGTTGTAAACGGGAATGTGCTGTGATATAATGCTAAAAGGCACTACAGTCAATTTCAATTCTTAGGAGAAGAAAATGAAAACGATTGGAAATTATATAAAGTGCATTCCCGCATCCGATGAACCGCTGTCTGCGGATGTATATCTCATTGAG
>CAMAGI010000029.1 GCA_945833775.1 uncultured Lachnospiraceae bacterium | reverse complement strand
TTTTCTACATTGTCCTCAGATTGGGGCTTGACTTATAATAGTTAGTCTTTCGTATACTGTTGTCGGAATAAGAATACCCTATCCTGTGAATTTTTTCAAGCAAATGAATCTGTTTTTCGTTTTTGTGCACAACTTCGTCATTTTTTTGCAAAAGATATGCTGACCATATACAGTCCGGTTACATCTGCGAAAATCGTTCTTTTTGTGCAGCAATTCGTCGGAAATTTCCTTGCCCCGAAAGTAGGGAATCTATAAAATAAAGAGAAGACCGGGGAAGGGGAAACTTACGAGAGAACAAGAGGTGTTTTCATGTCTATTCAGGAGAACAGTGTGGTCAGCGGCCGGAATGGGCAGCGCTACACCCTGGGTGCAGAGATAGGTGCCGGTGGAGAAGGCCGTGTTTTTAAGATCTCCGGGCAGAACCTGGTGGGAAAAATCTACAAAAAGGTGGATCCGGAGGTAGAAAAGAAAATTCGCTACATGGTGCAGCATCCCATCGCCGACCTGCGCGACAGCAGTGGCAAGACAATTCTTGCCCTGGCCTGGCCCCAGGATATTCTGTGTGATGACCGGGGCGTTTTTATCGGCTACACCATGCCCTTTATTCAAAATGGTGTAGAAATCTGCACCGTTGCCCGGGGCTGTGATATGCCCAAGGCCAAGACCATGTTTCCCAATTACGACTGGATGTTTAATCTGCAGGTTGCCATCAACTTGTCCAAGGCAGTGGCCTATCTGCATTCCAACAACTGCATCGTGGGCGACCTGAACTGTAAAAACATCATGGTTTCCCCCGGTGGGCTCATTACCATGCTGGATAACGACAGCTTTGATATGGTGGATACCGTTTCCGGCATCCATTTCCGGTGCTGCGCCGGCACTCAGGACTATCTGGCTCCGGAGCTTCAGGGCAGGAATCTGCGTTCTCCCAGCGCTGTTTTCTCTGTGCACAGCGACAATTTCGCTCTTGCCATTCATATCTTTCAGCTGCTGATGAATAATTATCACCCCTTTACCGGAAAGAATCTGGTGGTCATTCAGAATTCCACCTCTGTCAATCAGCGGCTGGATCATTTGGTAAACGGCAAATGCCCCTTCATCCATAACTATTCCGATCTGACGATACCCATTGGCGCGCCTTACTTAAACGAAATGGTGACGCCGCAGCTGGTGCAGGACTTTTACCGAACCTTCGACTATAACGCCGGCAACATTCAGGAGCGGATGAAACTGCGCACCACCGCCGCCCAATGGGTTACTGACCTGCAGCAGTACATGAACCAGTTTTATACCCAGGGTCAGGCCTATCGGTGCCGAAAAAATCAGAAGCATTATTACCTGCGCCAGGCTGGAAAATGCGGCCTGTGTGCCGCAGAGGAACGGCTGACGAATTTCCGTAATCGACAGGCAGCCTCCTCTCCACCGAAGCCTACGCCGCCGAGACCCACGCCTACGCCACCGAAGCCTACACCCACTCCGCCAAAACCCGCTCCCACACCCCACGCGTCCGCATCCGCACCGCAGTCCGCCCAGAAATCCAACTCCTCATCCGGATGCATGGGGACGCTGGTGATCGCTGCGGTCATTTTCTGCATTATCCTTGTCATCTGGAATAGTTTCTCCTCCAATAAGAGGAAGCCCGGTACCACGGAACCAACCTCGTATATATCCAACACCGACAGCCAGGGCACCCATACCCACAATTGGATTCCCGCCACCTATACAAGGCCGGAGTACTGCAGCTCTTGCGGGCAGGAGCGGGGCTATGTGAAAGGTTATCTGGGCACTCTCTACGGCGAGTATGAGGATATGACCATCGGCAATGCAAACTGCGGTATGCTTGCCCTCTCCACGCCTATTGTGGGTATGCGAAGCATGACCCTTAATTTTGAGGTGGAGATGAATTACGGCGCACGATGCGAAAACTGGACGTGCTATACCTGGGATGGAGATCAGTGGAAAGAGCTGGGTGTGCTTACCCTCCCCGGCGGCACCGGCAGCGGCAGCTGCACCTTCTACGGAGATGGAACGCAGTACATCGGCTGGCTTGCGCTGGTCCCCTCCATAAGTGGTAACTATTCTTACAGCTGGGGTTTGTACCTGACAGATGTGCAGGAGAGCTGACCGGGAATCCCTGCAGAAAAATGCGCCATGGAAAGAGGAGATCACAATGAAAACATGTATCTATTGCGGAAGAACCTACCAGGAGGACGTCCGGATATGCCCCGCGTGCGGACTGAATCTGGAACAGGCCCCGGAGAACATCATGGGAGCCATTGAGATTGATGTGGAGCCGGAGGAATGGATTGCTCCGCATCAGCAAACGCAGCAGACGAAGACACAGCATATCCGGCAGGAGCAGGAAGCCCCGCTGCCGCTCCGGGAGGAGCCGCAGCCTGCCCGTCAGGTGAGCGACGAGCCGGAGCGAGGTGCGGCTGAGACGTTATCGCCCGAACGGATGCGGATGTTCCGGGGCAACCAGTATTTTTATGTTTTCAGAATGCTGCTGCTTACCGTCATAGGCCTGTGCTTTTTCATAAACAACTGGCTGCACAATTCCGATGATATCATGAATTTCATCAGTATATCGGTGGTCACGGTGGTTCCGGGGCTGCTCGGCGGGCTCTGGGGACTCTGGCGCAGCCTCGCGCGGCTGAGGAAAACGCCCGGGGAGCTTGCGGCGCAGGTCAGCGCGTCACCCCTTGGCGCGACCAGTCTGTTCTCCGCCCATGAGCGTATCGTCCTCGGAGCGCCGATTCTTGGCATCCTGCTCAGCGCGGGGGCGCTGTATGCCGCATATCTCATCCTGTCAAACGCCCCTCTGAAGCGTATTGCGTACAATCTGAGCGTGCTGGGCAGAATCGGCAGTAGAGAATGGTGGTATGTCCTGGATAAGGCGGGCGCGGGCATTGGATGCAGCTCGATGCTGATTTTCTGCCTCAGCTATCCGATCCGTACCATCCGTTTGTTCATGCTTCGAGGCAAAGTCATTAAAACCCCGTAAAGGAGTGTCGCTATGGATTTATCGCAGAAATGTCCCCGGAATGAAGCGTGGGAAGCCATTCAGAATGCCACGGTCGCGGCTTTCGGCCTGACCTTCCAGGGCACATCCCACCAGCGGAGCACGCCTCCTGCCCCTTGCCAGGATTATCATGCCCTGCGCTGGATGGAGAAGGAGGGCATCTTCCTGGCTGCCATTGCTGACGGCGTGGGCAGCTGCCGTCTGTCCCACTGGGGCGCATTCACGGCAGTGAATGCGGCCTTGGACAGTGTAGAAAAGGAAATAACGACCCTTGCCAAAGGAAGGCGGCTGCAGCTGGATGCCGAGAGCGGTGCGTTTCGAAAGCAAATGAAGGAAATCATGCTGAACGCCTTTCGCACAGCCCAGGATGCGGTGGAGCAGTTGGCAGATACGGCCCAGCCGTCCCAGCCGGTGTTCTCCTTCCAGTCCACCCTGACCCTGGCCATTTACGACGGAAAATGTCTCTACCATGGTCATGCAGGAGATGACGGCATTGTTGCCCAGCTGCCCGACGGCACCGTGGAGATGGCCACCCGCCGGATGAAAGGGGAGGAGGCCAGCAGCGTCTATCCTCTGCAAAGCGGTGAAAATGCCTGGAGCTTTGGCCTGGTCCCGGAGGTTGCCGGTTTCGTGATGGCAACAGATGGCGTACTGGATGCCTTCGTGCAGAGCCATTCCGATTACTATGGTATCAATTATTGCAACGGGATCTGCTACGCATTCATGGAGGATGCCATGAAGCAGCTGGCCCAGAAATCTTCCAACGCTGCTGAGGCAGCCATGGAGCAGTACCACAGCTTTATGCAGTCGGAAGAATACACTCAGCGTGTCACCGACGATCTGACCCTGGTGGCAGTGGTATCCCCCAAGCTCATGGCGAAAGCCAAACAGCCGGATTTCAGCCTGGAGATTTGGAACACCATCGCCCAGGAGAGCCTGAATGCCAAGCGGCGGGCGCTGAACCACCGGGCTGCCCAGGAAGCCAACCGTCCTGCACACGCCCCGGTGCTGCCGGAGGAGCCGGAGCTGGCCCTTCCCCAGGAAGAACCTGCCTCTCCCTTTTCTTCCCAAAGCCAGGAGAAGAAAGAACCGGAACACCACGTTGCCCCCATGAACTTAATTTTGATGGTTCTGGCGCTGGTGTCGGCGCTGCTGCTGGGCCTGCTGCTGGGGAAGCTAGTCTCTTCCCATCGACACGAGAAAGAATACGAAGCCCTTTTCCAGCAATACTGTGGGCTTTCGCAGGATTATGACGCGCTGAAAATAAACTGCACCGCTCTGGAACAGGCAGCCCAGGAGGCACAGAGCAGAGCGGAGGATGCTGAGCGGGAACTGGAAAGTCAGAAGCGGTTGCTGGAAAACAGGCAGCGGGAGCTGGAAGTTCTGCGGCAGCGGATCAGCGACCTGGAGAGCACGCCGGAGCCGGAACCAACGGAGTAGATGGGAACGCAGAAAACAGTATCCGAAAATGAAAAACACGGCGTCACTGCCGAAGAAGGAGGATCATACATGAAAAAATGCAGTCAATGCGGAAGAGCCTATTCAGACCTGGTAAACACCTGTTCCTACTGTGGCATGCCCCTGAACGGCGGCACGACCTCAGGCCGTGCCCAAAAGCAGCAGCCCAGGCAGACCTATACGCCTCCTGTGCGGCCCAATACCCCGCCTGTCCAGCCGCCTGTGCAGCCCTATACCCCACCGGTCCAGCCCATTGCACCCCAGACAGCCCCGGCAGCGGTCACGGAGAATGTGGGCAAGGGGATCCTGGGCGCGATGCTGTTCGGCCTTGGCGGTGCGGCGGTTCAGGCCTTGATTCTGAACATGGGCAAGGTGGCTGCCATTGCGGGCATCCTGTGCTTCTTTTTGACCAAAGCCGGATATAAGAAATTCTCCGGAATTGGGGAAAGCACTTCCAAGGCCGCCACTTGGATCTGTGCCCCCATTTCTTTGGGAATGCTTTTCCTGGGCACCGTTGCCGGTTACGCGATCTTTGTAGCCAATTCCCTTGGTGTTGGCATTGGCGAGGCATTGGACATGGTACTCAATGTCAGCGAGCTGACAGAGGCCATGGGCACGGACATGGCTTCTTCCGTGATGATGTGGGGTGCCAGCGTTGTGCTGTCTCTGTTTTTCGGCAGAAAGAAAAAGTAACAGAAAGAGGTTAGATCCATGTACAACATTATGAATTTCGGCGAAAAGCATATTGCCTGTGTGCTGCTGGTGGATGTATCCGGCTCCATGAGCGGCCAGGCCATCCAGGAGCTGAATGAGGGCCTGCGCCTTTTCGGGGAAGCCCTCCAGTCTGATTCCAAGGCCTATGGCTGCGCAGACGTGTGCGTGGTCAGCTTTGGAAGCACGGTGCAGCAGGTGGTTCCCTTCTGCCCTGCGGCGGAATATGTCCCCCCCGTGCTCACCGCCGGGGGTCTGACCGCCATGAACGAGGCCCTCATCACGGGCCTTGACATGATTGAAATGCGCAAGCAGGAGTACAAAGATGTGGGCGTGGATTACTGGCGTCCCTGGGTGTTCCTGCTCACCGATGGTGTGCCCACGGATAATGAACTGTATCAGGATGCCCAGCAGCGCCTGCAGGATGCCTTGAACGGCAAGAAGATCAATTTCTTCCCCATGGGCATCGGCGGTGGCGCGGATACCCAGACCCTGAAGAAATACACCAAAAACGGCAGCGGAATGGTGCTCAAGGCCTCCAAGGAGAATTTCCAGGAAGCCTTTGTGTGGCTCTCCAGCAGCATGAGCGTGGTCAGCCAGTCCGATCCCTCCATGAGCAAGGTTGATCTGGAGCCCCTGCCCAACACCATCACGGTAGAACTGTAATGAGCGCCCCCACCCTGTATGAAAAGCTAATCCGCAGCCCTCAGGCTCTTACCTGGAAGGACGTATTTTCCGGCTGGAGGGAAAAGCACACCCAGAAGGATGCGGACTACGCCATGATTGCCGGCACAACCCTGGACACCGCCCAGACCGAGGTGGGAATGCTGCAAAAATGGCAGCGGCCCTGGCTGTTTTACAAGGTGTTTCTGGTTGGACTTTCCGCCTTCGCCGTGTTGCTGGCCGCAATCTTTGCTATCATCACCATTCAGGGAAATTGCCACAATGCCTGCCTGAATCTTTTGCTGTTTGTCCTTCCGCCCTTGGTGGTGCCGGTGGCGTTAATGGTGTTTTTCTGGGAGATGAATGCCCCCCGGAACATCTCCCTGGCGGAGCTGATCGGCTATTTTTTCACCGGCGGTGTTCTTTCCATCCTGGTATCTCTGCTGATGTTTCCTTATATTCCCGGTTACATCTATTGGGCGCCCCTGGCAGAAGAACCGGGCAAGCTTATAATCTCTATGTTCTTTATCCGCCGCCTGTACAGGAAAAAGGGCCGTGTTTTTGGCATGAACGGACTGACCATCGGCGCGGCGGTGGGGGCGGGCTTCGCTGCCTTTGAAAGCGCACAATATGCCTATGATGCCTATCTGGGTGGCATTCAGGCTTTGACAACCGATGTTGCCTTCGTGGCGGTGAACATGATCTTTACGCTTGAGCTGATAACGCCTGTTCTGGTAAACATCATCCTGCGTGGACTGTTTGCGGTATGCGGTCATGTGCTCTATTGCGCCCCTTACAGTTGCATCACCGCGCTGTATACAAAGGACGGCAATCCCTTTGCAGCTCTGGGCAATGTGGATTTCTGGGCAGTTTTTCTGGTTTCCGGCGTGGTTCACGCAGTGTGGAATTCTCCCTGCGGTGGACTGCTGGTAAAGCTGCCCATTGCCACCGTTGTTCTGTGGCTCAGCTGCCGCTATGGGGTGCGGAAATCCTTCGCTCAGATCAGCGCCGGTGTCACAACCGCCGGGCAGAGCACCGCCAGCGTAACTGCCCTGCGGATTCAAGGAGTTGCCGGTGTCCATGCCGGAATCGCCTTTGCCCTGACCAAGCCTGAAATCCTCATCGGCAGCGACCCCAGCTGCAATCTGAGCTATCCTGTGAGCACTCCCGGCATTAGCCCGAAGCACTGCAAGCTGATTGCTCAGCAGGGCCAGCTGTACCTGGCCGACACGGGCAGCCTCTCCGGCACCTATTTAAACGGCACGAAGCTCCGCCCCGGAACCGGCCACCCCTTGAAAAAGGGGGACAGCATCACCCTGAGCGGAAATGACCAGGTTTTCGTGGTCGTATAATCCTGTAAAAGACTGGATCAGGGCGGCCATATCGTAGCACTACAAAGGAAGGAAAGACAATGAAGAGAGTAATGATGGTACTGATTTCCTGTGCGGTACTGCTGCTGGCAGCATGCAGCGGAAAGACCGGGGCAAAGGATGCGCCTGCTGCAAACGACAGCCAGACGGAAAAGGTATTGCCTACAGCGAATTATATCCAGCCGGCAGAGGCATTTGCAGGCGGCTACGGCACGGAGGATGACCCGTTTCAGATCGAAACCGCCCAGCAGCTGGCGCTGCTGGCAAAGGTGATCAACCGGTATTACGGCCTGGACAGTTACGAAGAGGAAATACTGTACCGCTACGGGCACTATGTCCTTACGGCGGATATTGCCCTGAACGATACCTCCGATTTTGCAAACTGGGAGACCCAGGCCCCCGCGTATTCCTGGGAGCCCATCGGCAGGAAGAACGAAGAAAATCGCACTGCCAGGTTTCAAGGAGTGTTCGATGGTCAGGGACACACGATTTCTGGCCTGTACTGCAGCTACGCCTCCTCTGATACAAATGACGAAGAAGCGGGCGGCTTGTTCGCGGAAGCAAACGGCGCGCAGATCCGCAATGTAAACATCACGGACTCCATGCTGATTGTTGACTACAAGGAGCAAGCAGGTATGCTTGCAGCGGAATGCCATGACTCCGTCATTGAAAACTGCAATGTGTCCGCCCGGATCATCGCGCATGGGGTGCGTTACGGCGGCGGTGTGATCGGCTGGATGATAGGAGACGCAGGTTTATTAAAAGGCTGCTCTTTCTCAGGCAAAATTACGGCAGAGGATATTGCCGGCTATTTAGGCGGCGTTTGCGGATCACTTTCCTGCCCAGGAGAGGATCTTCAAAACAATGCGTCCATTGAAATGGAGAATTCTCCCATCAGTGGCGCCTGCGGTGGCATTGTCGGAAGTGTGAATAACTGCATTCTGCGCAGCAGCCGGAATTGCGGCAGCATCACGGTGCTTGGGGAGACCCAAAATGTCGGCGGTATTTGCGGCGAACTAAGTGCAGGTTTCACATTCGGGCGGGATGAAAACAGCGAGTTGACTTCTGTAGGAGCAGGCGCGGAGATACACGGCTGTACCAACAGCGGCGATGTAACTGCGAAAGATGTGTCGGCTACAGGCGGTATCATCGGATTGGTATTCAACTGCTTTCGCTCCGCAGAAAAAATCACCATCCAAGGGTGCATAAACACCGGTACTGTAATCGGCACAGAGGATGTGGGAGGAATTGCAGGAGAGATCTCTCTTAAGTACAACAACTACCAGCTTTTGGATTGTGTCAACACCGGCAGCGTGGAGGGTGACAGCAATGTTGGCGGAATCGCCGGTTCGGTGAATAGCTGCAAAGGTCAGTCCACCATGGAAAACTGTGAAAATCAGGGAAACGTGACTGCTCAGTCCAGTGCTGGCGGCATTCTTGGCTGGGCGCTCAACCCTAACCTAGCTTGGGAGAAAGAAGACAGCGGTGCGCTTGCGATTACCAAATGCCGGAACAGCGGCAATGTCACCATTGAGTCCAATGCGGCTGGGGGCATTTTAGGGACGTTTATGCACCCAGGGGATAACATCATCCTGGAACTGACAAAATGTGAAAACACCGGCACCATTCACAGCACCGATTCCGGGCGGCTTGGAGGCATCCTTGGCGGAAGCTATGCCGGATATGTGGCAGGCCCGGCCGATGGTACAGCCTGCTATATCAGCTCCTGTGTCAACAGCGGAGTGCTGAGCTACGGAGATGCCTCTGTGAATGCGGCAGAGTATGACGAAAAAGAATCCAGCAAAAACGGAAGAACCCTGAATCTAACTGAAAAAACTGTCATGGCCATTGGAGGAAGGGCTGCCGGCGGCATTGTGGGTTCCACCTTCTGCACGGTGGTGGAGGACTGCATGAGTTGTGGCCAAATCCTGCTGTCTTCCGGCACGTCCCCTATTCAAGGATATGCCGACCTCAGCGCTAAAACGGATGAAGATCAGATCGCTTTCGTGGGAGGCATTTGCGGCCTGACCATGCACAGCAGAGAGAATGAAGAGGCCACCTTTAAAGAGGAACACTTCACAAACTGCGCCTATACCGGCGGCTTCACCTCTGCCGTCTGCGCACTGTTCCTGTCAGAAGATTCGGAAATCATCGCCGGAAACCGGCAGATTATGGAACAAGAAGCCGAAGCAATGGCCATGGAGCTTCTGAAATAACCCATGACAAAGCACATCCCCCCGCCCGAAAACCGGCAGGGGGATGCGTCATTTTATTACGCCTAAATTATTTCGTCTTTCATTCCGTGGGGGACGGACCAACCAATCTGTCGTGATGAACCCGCTTCCAAATATCGATTTCCCGTCGTCCGCACCAATTCCGCACCAAAGAGCCATGAAACTACATGAAGATACATGGATTTACATATCGGAAATGCTGTTGAGAGGCTTTTCTCAACAGCACTTCTATGTATTTATGGCAACAGAAAAAGAATTTCTTGTGTTAGAGGTTATTTGATATCCGGGCAGTACCTGCTTCAAACAATGCGGCGGCATTAGACATGGAATCGTCGGTGACATGAACATAACGATCCATAGTCGTAGAAAGAGATGCATGACCGAGCATCTTTTGAAGAACTTTAGGCGGAACACCTGCCTCCACTGCTCGCGTCGCATAGGTATGTCGTAATGCATGCATGGAGAAACGGGGGATTCCGGCTTCGTCACACAACTTATAAAGATGCGTATCATATGAACTGTTTTTGGCAGGTTCACCGGTTCTATAATTGATGAAAACCAGATCAGCCAAATAGAGACTTGCCTGTTCACCAGTACGACGATCTGTATAAAGCAGTGTGTTTAATAGCATCTCAGATTTTTTGCCGAGTTCCCACTTTTGGCGGGCCTCCTTTAGAATCTCGTAAGCCCGGTTGGTCAGAGGAATTGTTCTGTAGCTATGTAAGGTCTTCGGCGGTCCGGCACGCCATTCCTTCTGCTTATGCCTATATTCTAGGGTTTTATTGATTGTGAGCGTGCGCTTCTCCCAATCAATCGCGTCCCATGTCAAACCGATCATCTCACCAGTGCGAAGCCCTGTTTCCAAAATAAGAGCATACTGGTGGTAGTTGTGTGAGCGTTTTGCAACCGCCAAAAACCTTTGCTGCTCGTCTACCGTCAGAAAATGGATATCGTTTGCAGGTTTTATTGGTTTGGTATACCGGACACCATCCATCGGATGTTTTGGTATCATTTCATTCATCAGTGCCGATTTGAACATTGTGCCCATTGTAATATAGGTCTGACGCACTGTTGCCCCGGCATAAGAGGATTCCATCCGATTTAGCACCATCTTACAGTGAAGCGGCTTTACATCAGACAGATGCATGCCTCCTATGACGGGTTTAATGTTCTGGTTATATCGTTCACGATAGTTCCGCTTCGTATTGGGAGCCAAATCGCAAATGATGTTTTCAATCCAAAAGTTAAACCATGTGTCCACTGTCATATCTGGTGGAAGGACTGCACTTCCGTGCTTGTCCAAGTATTTTGCGTCTTCCAGCCAGTTCCGGGCTTGAGGAAGGCTTGAAAAATATTTTTCTTGACGATTGCCGAAGGAATCAACAAATCGTGCAGAATAGAAACCATCTTTTCGTTGATAGATTCCCTTACCACACTCTCTACCCTTCAAATTTTTACCCATAGGAACTCCTTTCCGTACAAGTTTCAGTAATAAGCTGGGGGAGGACTTGAATTACACGTCATGTCCTCCCCCCTCAAAAAAGGGAGCGAATTACTCAGATGGTTACAGCATTATTGAGGAACTCTCCAAATTTTTCGCGCTTTATCAGCCGTTTGATCCCGACATAAACGACGAACGGACAGTTTGGCTGATTAGCCATAGAATATATGCGGTTAATACCTATATTCGTCAGTGCGGATGCTTCCGGTATGGTGAGCAATACCTTCTGATTGACAGGGATCTGTTCCATTTGTATGTCCTCCTAGTTTTCTGGTGTATCCACAAGATAGATGCCGCTATAACCATTCATAGGTTCTCCATCGACCCGCTGCTTCTTACGCAGAGCAGTTGGATGCTTTCTCTGGAAAACCTTACCAAGAGCAGATGAAAATTGCTGCCTGTTCTCGTATCCGGGATAGGCGTTTATTTCACAGAATGCCAGGTAGCTTTGATGAAGCGAATTGGTTGAAACAAACGCATCTGGGCAGTCAATGCAGTATTGGTCAACGAAGGCTTCAACGCCTGTTTCCAAGTCTTCGGATTCATCGCCATCCTGACTGCTCTGGAAGGTGAATTTATCATCACCCCAGAACTGCATACCGCCACGGCTGTAAAAGGCAGTGTATCCTCTCAAAGCCAGAAGGAAAATGCCGCTCCGCTCTGCTTCCAGTCTCTCCAAAAGGAAGGGATCTTGTTGATCTTTCGGAACTGGATATTTGAAAGGAATCAGCATAATCCGGCGAGTAAAGGCATTGTCACTGGAGTTTGCTCGCAGAATGTGATTTGTTCCCCAAATAATTTTTGTTTTGATTCTGGCGGCGTAGGGATCGTGGTACTTCTGCTCGACAGTTACCAAGTCATTGCCGGTAATCTGCTTTAGGATTGCGACTGACTGTTCTTTCAGAGCAGCATCAGTCAGATCCATAGCAATACAGACTCTGGTTGAAACCATTGCCGACAGAGAGAAACGATCACCTAGTCGAGAAGCATCAATACTGCTAACCAGTGTCTCGTCAAAAAATGATGCAATCAACGAACCTAACACCGATTTGCCAGTATCTCCTTTTCCTTGCAAGACAAAGAATCGTTTTGCTTCGTTTCCCGGAGAGAGAAGAATATATCCGATCATCTCCACGATACGTTGCATAAGATCCTGATCCCCACCAGTTATTTGGTTCAGAAATGTTAAAAAGATTGGGCATTCTGCGGTCTGGTTGTACTCGGCTCTTAGCTGCCAAGTGGTGAAAATAGAAGTTGTGTGTGGAATTAATTCTCTGGTCCGCAGGTTCAGGATGCCGTTCTCCATGCAGATCAGGTGTTCATACCGAGTGGTGTCGGTCACTTCTATTTCAGCATTTGTCTGCAGAAACTCCTCAACATTTTTAATCTGACTAACCTCGCCTTTTTCCTCCAGTACATCCCGCAGAAAAACACGGATTACGGTTTTTATTTCATTTGCGGTTTTTGCCTGGTAGTAGGCTCCGTTGTACATGTATAGAGTTGAACCGACTCTGCGGATTAAGGTGCGTTCAACAAACAGCTTTTCAAGCGAAAGATCTGTAATCTTGAACATGCCACCTCGCAGAAGCCTTGGGCTGGGAGGAGGAAGTGGTGGATAGACCCGTTGCTGAAACGTGGGATTCTGCGGGATGAATCTTTGGTAATCCTGTTGTATAGGATCAGTAGTCATTTCCTCGTTAGGCGGAATTTCACCTTTGCGGATTATTCTTTTTTCATCATCCTGTGGGACAAGAACGATTTTTTTCGTATTCCAAAAATCAGGAGCATACTTCTGTTCAAGCTGCAATCTAGCCTGTATCAAAGCCTTCTCCTGATCGGACTCTGCGAAAAAGCACGGGACAATCAGCCCTGAATCTGCGCTTTCTTTTTCTGCGCGCCGACGCATTTCTATTTCAGCCTTCTCGGCTGCGCGGACAATGTCTGCGTCGTTTCCATACACGAAGAAGGTGGCTATTTCATCCGGTGAAAAATTCATTTTGCTTCTCCTTTTCATAAAAATCTTTGTGATCACAAAGCCATTGTATATAAAATCCTTAGTGTTTTTCAATTCTCATAGTTCATGAAATGAAGTGATACTTTCCAAGTAGCATGATGTGTAGTATAATAACAGCATATAAAGACTTGTGTATTCTGTGAAAGGACGGAGGATGATTGTTATGCCTCGAAAAAGGGATGATTGGGATAGAGCTTTAGAAAGGCTAAAAAATGAGTATGCTTTCATAGAACTGTGGTCTATGGGCGATGATGTTCTCTACTATGTGGATTTTGTGGAATTATGTATTGAGCGAATCAAAAGGAGCAATCCATATATTAAGGAAAAGACATGGAAGGAAAACTGCAGAAAAGCAAGAGAGAATTCAATGCTATCTGATACAAACGCAGCAAAAAAGATTGGAGTTAGCCGTGGAGCTATTAACCGTGTAGAGAGAATAGATAAGGGGAAGGATGAAGATGAAACGGTCAAGATAGAGTCCATTGTCTGCTTTCTCCAAGCATTTTCTATTATTTATTTGGAAAATCCATATAGTTTGCTGGGCATTGAACCTGAAATCACCACTGAAGATGTACTTTCATGTCAAAGTGGGACAGATCTTCTATCGAAATACATGAATAGCTGTATTATGCTAAAGGAAAATGCACTAAAGATACAGGCGAGAAATAAAGGGACAGATGAAACGATAGTATGTCTTTCATTGAATGAGAAAGCTCAAGTAATAAAGAAATGTATGACGGCCATTCACGCGCAAATGTTCGGAAATACTGAGACAGATAAATACATGGAATACATCAGTCGTCGCTATGTTTGTCATCTTGTACTTAAAAATGATGAATATGTTCAATATGTTGTAGAACTACTTAGACTCCAGCATAAAACAGCGGAAGATTACTATTTATTATTCCAACAATTCCCTGCAATCAAAGAAGCTATCAAGAATGTCAGCCTTCCAAAGGGGTATCCGTCTATTGGACATCAGCCAAAATCAGTCGAGATCCTGAGAAATCTTTCAACAATCGTTCCAGAGGAAGAAAGGCAAAGTATCATAAAGAAAATCTACCAATTGGATTCTGGATTAAAGTCTTTCCAAAACACTTTTCCAGAGTATATCGAATTTGTAGGGAAAATGCTTCTCGTTCCTCCCGTGATACAAGAATTACTTCTTAGACTTTTGCGTGATGCAGGACTGTTCAACCGTTCAAATGTTATTGCGGATCGTAAATGGTAATTGAAGTGCCGAGTGGTCATAGCACACAAAACTATACGAGCATTTGTATAAAATGACAGCTAGGCTAAGTAGCACGATGAAAATTTTCTTGTAAGCCACGAATCCAGTCAGTGTTGTCAGACTGAAGACTGTGGTACATTCTGTAGTTTGCAATGACCATCCTATTTTGGATGGTCATTGCAAACGTACGCTCAAATACTCCACTCAAAGAAAACCATCCATGTCGTTTCATATATCAGCTTGGCACGGAGAAGAGAGAGGTAAGAACGATCCCTCTGGAGCAGGGCATCTTGAGACTCAAAATGTAAATTCACTTAATTGCGCCGCTGGTGCGGCGCAATGGATAAATCCACATCATTGTTTTTTATGCTTTACATGTAGAAATAAAAATCTTTGTAATAATCCACGGGATTGCGGTGCAATCCCGTGGCCTAATAGCAGCTTACGCCGCGGCAGCGGCGTCAAGCTATGGTGGATATGCAATTTGAGTCCTGTTATGTTTTATCTAAGATTTGACCGTTCTTTGTGCCGTGTTCCTCACGAAAAACCTTTTATATATGGAATATAATAAGAAATTTTCACCCAGGAACGCAGTACGCGGAACGTTTTTCAGTAGGCCATCCAACATAGGATGGCCTGCTGAAAATATATGCAGAACAAATATTGATTCTCTCGCATTTTATCTCTTGTTATGAGGCCCATATCTGTTCTTCTTCCAAATCAGATACGCAGACAACGCGAGGCTGACGCCTTTGGCAAAGTATTCTGCCAAGACGGCAGCCTCAGAAATCATTTTCCTCTGTTGACCCGGAGTACAACCTCTGCCGTGAAAATAATCGCCAGAGTAACCACGAAACCAAATACGAAAACGCCGATCTCACTCACTACAAATTCATCTCCTTTACTTTTCGATAGAATGTCGAGGACGACATGCCTAGTCGCCTCATGGCCTCCACAGCCGTGATTTTTCCGGCACGCCACTGTACCGTCACCGGGATAAGATCTTGATAATCTTTGGGTTTCCGGCCCTTGTATTTGCCCTCTCGTTTGGCAATTGAGATGCCTTCTCGCTGCCGCTGAAGAAGATAGTCCCGCTCGAGTTCTGCTACAGCCCCGAATACGGTTAACATAAACTTTCCGGTTGGCGTGCTGGTGTCTATGGCTTCCTTTTTGGAAACAAATGCGATCTCCTTGGCGGTCAGCTGTTCCACCAGTTCCAGCAGATCTCTGGTGTTCCTTGCAAACCGGGAAATGCTTTCCACGATGATGGTATCCCCGGCCCGGGCAAAAGTCAGCATCCGCTGCAACTCCGGGCGGTCGGTGTTCTTTCCGCTCATGCGGTCAATAAATACTTTCTCCACGCACAACTCCTGCATCAAAACTTCCTGACGTGCCGTGTTCTGATCTGTAGTGCTGACGCGGACGTAGCCTATGTTCATAAGACTCCTCTCTCACTTAACGTCTGTTTTTCGTGGGATGTTAGAAAATTGGAAAATCAACTTAAATAAAGCACTTTATGTCGGTTTTCTACTCGTACATTTGGGTAAAGTCTAACGATATTTTTTCAGAATGGCACCACCATCAGACTGTCGCCAATTCTCAGAAAGAGTTCCGGATGCCGGAATCGTTGGGCATACTTCCTGAGCAGTTTTTCTGGCAGGGAAGCAAAGTCCTCCGCTCCCAGACCGCAGATGAAGAATGGTCCGCAGAGAATGTCATAAACATTCCCACTATCATCCCGCAGGGCTCGGTTACGCTCCAATCCCATCAGCTTTCCCTCATCGTTACACACAATCGCTACCGGGTCAGAGAAGGGGTACACGGCCTGAATTGTACCTCCCACGAATTCCTGCATGGATTCCAGGGAGCCTTCCAGCTCCATCCGCTCCGGTGCCTTACCGGGCAATACCGCCAATACTGTCATAGTTCCTCCTATCCGCAATACAAATACTCTTCGATTTCTTCCGGGGTAATGCCTTCTGCCAGCAGATTGTCAATCTCCTCCGGATAGATCCCATAGCATACGGCCACCGCTTTCAAATCCGCAATGTAGCTTTCCTCGGGAAATGCCTCCTCAAAAACATAGGGGTGACAGGTTCCCCGGTACTGCTGCCAGTCGTGCCAATTCGGGTAGCTGGCACAGTACAGCTTCTCGTCATTGAACTCGCTGCGGGAGATTTCGCCCCGTCCGTCAATTTTCAGAATATCTCCGGTGAATACACGGACAGGCTCCACCTTTCCCAGGTTCAGGTGAGAATTCATTAAGCCTTTTCTCAGGATTTCTTCCGTGCTGGCGTAGACGTACAAACCACTCTGCGGAAAGTGGTAGATGGTCAAGGGGTTGTTACCCTTCACGAAGTACAACTCGTCCCGATCCGTCAGAACGGTAATGGTAAAGCTACCCTCCAGTTCCTCCGCCATGTACCGCAGGGAATCGAAATTGATCCGCCCGTATTGCTCCAATAGTTGTACTGCAACATAGCTGTCCGTTTCCACTTTGGTGGCGGGCAGCTTGTATTTTTTCCGCAGTGCCTTGTCATTGGTTAAGACACCGTTATGAGCCAGGGAAAAGCGTTCCTGACCGGTAGTGCCTGGGAAGGGGTGATTATTGATGTTCACCAGCTCAGAACCTTGTGTGGTCATCCGGGTATGGCCCATGATGATGGAGGGAGCGGCAGGAACCCGATACCACATCTGGTGGGCAGGTAATGGCCGTTTATTAATGATCTGTTTACGGTCAAGGTTGTAGGCGATTCCCGTTGCGTCCGTTCCCCGTTCTTCACTGGCAACGGACAGGGCCGTGAGCAGCCGCAGACGCTCTTTTCTGGTCAGATTGTGACCGTAATCCACAAAACCAAACAGGCAGCACATACTCACACCTCCGCTTCTGCCGTAACCGGCTCATTGATGTAGAGCCGCCGCTCTTTCAGATACTGCACCAGCTCCGGCAGGTGAGAGCACCCAGCCACAAAATTCGTCCAGGACAGATCCTGAAGCTCTTCATCGGAAAGGCAAATCGCCACATCACAGATTCGGTCCAGAAGCTGCAATGTGGCGATCAGCGTATTCCATTTGAGGGTTCCCCGGAACATCCGGAACTCTACGGTGTGATAGTTGGTTAGATTGACACAGGTGTACCGCTCCTGACTGCCCTTGGCGATGTCCAGTACCTGCTTGGGATGCTCCTTCAGACCGTAGCGGTCAGCCCAGCGGCGGAGCTGCTTCTGGGTACGGCGACTGAATTTCAGCAGTTCTTCCCAGTGCTTTTCAAAGAAGTACAGAATCCGGGCAATGACTGCCTCCTGATCTTCCTCGGTTTCTCCAAAGGCGGTACGGTTGATGTGGACATGAAGGCCGCAGGTTCCTGCCTGATGGGAAAGATAGCCCATGGCCTTCGCTTTTGCAAGGATGCCCGTCCAAGGCATCTGGTGAAGATGGAAGTCCAACGACATGGGATAGGTGACGATCTCCATTCCCTCACTGAGTGAGCCGTCATGTTTGATGTAGATCAATTCATTTTCCGAATTGGCGATCCGTTCAATTTTCTCCGCATTGGTATTGTCCTCGCCGCCATCGTCGATTTCCAGCTCTACACCAAAATATCGGTTGCCTTCGCCGTAGAAAATGGGTTCCGGCTTGTAGTAGTAATCGTGTATCACGCGATGGTCTGCGTGGCGGCAATGGCAGCTATAGCATCTTGCCGTATAATCGTCTTCATCCTCAAAATAGGCATCGTTCTGATGAATTGTTCGGCCGCAGTCGGCACAGGTTGTGTAATAGCGGTCATAGCACCGGCTGCACAGCGGTGTTTCGCTGTCGCCTTCGTTATCATCCAGCCAGATTCGCTTGCCGCACTGTTCGCAGACAATGGTTTCCGAATTCCAGCAGGATTCGCACAGCAGCACCCCATCAAACTCCTTAAGTTCGGACAAGGGGTGTTCACTACCGCAGATGTCGCAAATTCTTTTTTCTTCCATTGATTATTTACCTCCATATACATTCCACAAAAGATAAGTGTTGTGGGCTTCATGGGGATAATATATATTTGAAAGTGCCAAGTTTCCGGAATTCTCTTCAAAAATGGGGGATAGCTAACACAAAAAGTATCCGTGGTGAGCAAGTCACCACGGACATGAAACGAGTGATTATTTATTTCCAGTCAAAGCTTCGACCTTCACTTGCAATGGAACCATTATCCCACCACCAGTATATTTCGGCTTCCAAAAAATACGAATGTCCCTCAAATGCGCCTTTTGCCTGAACGATAACAGCATTTGTGTTGCTGGTTGTTCCTTGCACGCTAGTAATAATGACACTTATTTCTCGGTCATCCGACTCGGAAATTTCTGAGGAAATATCCCTCGCTGCTTTTTTGAACACGATGCGTCTGAGTTCACGAAAAATACTCTCTGCATTATTATTGAAAAAGTCTATTGCGTACTGAGGACGCATATCCCATTCATTACAACTCATGTCCGCAATATTCTGATATGAGGTGTTAGCGTAATTGGGGAGAGTAGGTGCTGTTGAGGCAGGAGGTGTTTGTATTTGTACAGGGGGTTGGGTAGAATAATTATTGCTGCCCGAATTTTCTTCATGGGGTGAAGTATATCGCCCATAGAGTTTCTCGAATACCATGAGATCCCCAGAACCTTCCATAGATTCATGCCACGAAAGCTGGGTGCCATTTAAGACGATAGCTCCTTCACCACTGGTGTATTTGATATTGCCGGAATGAACATCATGCTCCATGCAAACTCCATCCCAGTAGCGGATTGCAGAGTGTTCGTCACATTCCCCATACATTTCCCATGTGGTTTTGTTGACTTCACTCCAACAGTATTCCACATCAATCTTGACACCATTTCCGCTTTGCTGAATGGTCATATGCCAAAGCTTATTATTGCTGACCCATTCACCAAGAAATTTAGAAATTTTACTGGATGATGGAGTGTTCTGCATGTAAGAGGAAGAATTGTTGTTTTGGTTGTGCAAATCAATATATTGCATTGAAACCCAACCATATCCGATGTTTCCCCACATAACGCCATTCACATTTTCCTGCTCATAGATTGTAACGACATCACCACCCTTTAGGCGGCCTATTGCACTATAATTTGTACCGGCCCCACTGCGAACATTCAATTCACCGGCAGAGTACATGACAGCTCCAGTCAAGGTACGTGGCGAAGTTTCTTCGGTGGACAGATTAGGGTTATCAACTGGTTTTGTCACTCCTGTGCTTACAACAGTTGGTTCTGTAGTTAGTACGGTAGTTTCCTGCGTTGTGGGTTGAATGGCTTCCTCTGCTTCAGTTGCCGCGCTCTCGGTAGGCATTGTTTCATATAACGGACTCGATTGAGATTCCTGAACAGTTGGAGTATAGGTGTTAGAGCGTATTTTCCCTGTACATTCAGACAGGAGGGAACAGGCGAAAAGAAATAGTATGCCCCACTTAATTACCTGCGAAAAAATCCCACTCTTTTTGGCTGCTTGTTCGTGAACGTTTTTTTGATTATTGCTCTCTGATAATATTTTTTTGAACTGAGTAGTATCTTTTCCCGTAGATCTCTTGGGGTTCGCCAGATACGAATATAGCGTCAAATATTCTCTTTCAGATTGGTGAATTCTATAAGATTCATCAACAAAAGTATAGTCAGAATCCAAGTCGGCTGCTATATCGGCGCATCGTGCAGTAAGCCAACGCTTGTTTCCGTCTGCAATAGATAGAAAAGATACTGCTACGATTACTTTTGTACCTGGTCTGACATCTTGGTATTTTCCGATGGAATATTGAGACCTGTTTGAGTAAAGCTCCCATAGAAGCAGAGTGTTTTCAACACGTGACAGATTACGTAAATCGAGTAATGTCTTTGCATCGTATTTCTCGACTTTTTCAGGTGAAATTAGTTGCAGAAAACAATCTCCATTTTTGTCGAGCTTATTATCGATAACCACACCTCGTAACAGAATAGGGATGAAACCATTCTTTTGGTAATTGGCAGCGTAAAATACCTGTTTATCATCCTCCTTTGGGTATTCAAGATCAAAAAGGATCTCCTCATACGGTGAACACAGATATGATTTGTTGCAGTACTTTTCTGAAATCTGCCCGTTAATTTCAAGCCATTTTTCCCAATGGTGATCCCGGTCAAATTCATATTTTTCAATGTGTGATCTTTTTATGTATTCCATAACATTCTAACCTCCGTAGGCAGAAACATTAATCCTCTAAGCATAGTAGTATTTTCAGTTTGCCGACACACTGGTAATAAACATAATTTAGATATACAGTATATCTACTTGTATTACTATAGCACAGTATTGCCGTAAAATAAACATAAATATTATTGCGAGGCGATATTCGTGGGAGTTAAGAGTGTTTCTATCCGAATTGAAGAAGCAATGCTCCAAAAATTAGGTTATGTGGCGGATTATGAGGGACGCTCAATCAACAGTCATATTCTGTGCCTGATTCGAGATGACGTCAAAAAATTTGAAAAAGAACACGGTATTATTTCTGGCGATATTGATGCGTCAGAGAATGTGAAACCGCCACGAAAATAAGAGAATTGTTTGTTTTTGTTGGTACTGAGTAAGTGCTCAACAATTCCCAACCATGATAAAACACGACAGAGTCCTGAAATTGGGACTCTGCCGTTCCTTTTCACTTGCGAATACAATCTCAGTACCACTCGATGGTAATGAGCGGTGCACCACTTATCTTATATACTCATTTCCTCGATTCTCCTATTTATCATATGTCGGATAATCGGGTCAACCACTTTATACACTTTAGAATGTCCTGATACCTCCGATTTTTCTTCAATTAATCCATAGTTTTTCATGATTTTGATGTCATTATTCGCCGCTTGTGATGAATACTTTTTCTGTGCAACCAAATCCGAACTTCCAAACTCGTGCTTTCCAATTTTTAAAATGGAATTGACCACATTCACTATATATGACTTTTTCCCCTTCTCGCCTGGATACAAAGATGGAAAATCAAAATTGCAGACGAACTGTCTTATGCCTTTTTCTACAATGGCATCAGGAAAAACACTTGCCTGAACATTTTCAGCCTCTTGTTCATCATATATTCTTGACATCAGCACTATTAACTGGCGAGGGGATTTATTAGCCAATTCTAGCAACTCGTCAGTGTGATCATTTTCAAACATACTGACCATATTCACTTTATTATCAGAGAAGAACCCCAATCGTCTATTTAGTATGTTCTTCAATTCATCATCTGACCAAGTAACATCAATTGGCTTAAATTTATCATATCGCACGCCCTGACTATTTAGTTCGTCTCGAACTTTACTCCATACAACAAAAACAAAAGCGCATTTTTCTGTTTGCAAAAGACCTGTATCCAATGCAATCCCCTTTATGAAATCAGCGATGGATTGAATGTTTGTTCCCAAATTCTGATACTCATCGATTTTATCGAAAAACACTACTACGCTGTTAAAGCCTGATTTCACAATACAGTCTATCAGCATCTTCAACAGTTGTTTGGTTCGGATGTATTCTAATGAGTCTACTTCAATTTTCTGTTGATTCTCTGTAACCGTGATTTCTGGAATGTAACTCTTATAAAAAGAATCTGAAACGCTTGGAAGTCCTAACGATTTTGTTACTGTCGTTGAAATCCATTCTGATGCTCCAGAAAAAATACTATTAATCGGTTTCAATAAGAAAAAATTGAAGAACTGTGCAAAAATCTTCTTCTGTCGATATTTAGTTACTGTCGATTTTGTTTTTTCGTATTCATCTTGACTTAATGTTTCAAAAAAATTGTCAATATAAAATGCAATTTTTTCGCGATCTGCTTTATCCAATTTGCGTACGACAGACCTGTTATTCAGCAGATATACAGCATATTTTGTTGCAATTTTTCTCATTATTAGCAGCAACAATTGTTTCTTATTAGTACTCATCTATTAGTACGGAAAAAATGTTGTTTTTTTCAAGATCTTGCTCCAGGTTTAGCATAAGAGCTGTTTTTCCAATGCCTCTTTCGCCAATGATAAATCTACTAGTACCATCTTTAATATCATTATACACTGTTCGGTAATACCGGGGTTTTATATATATCTCTTCGAGATATTCTTTCTCCTCCTCAGCTGAAAATCTCGAAAAGGGATTGCTCGTAAACCCCATATTTTCGTACAATTCTTCCATATATGCTTACACCAGCCTTTTCTCTCTTTTACCATGGGCAGTTGGATGCTTATTCCTGAATCTGGCATTCAGGCACTGACCCTCGTCACATCAAAAGGATTGTTTTACGCATTCACAAAGCCTTTCTAAAATAGAAAGACTATGACAGTATCATAGTACCATGTTTGGCATAAAATGAAAAGACTATTTTTCTTATTTATGTATCCTGTTTGAACAGTGTTTAATTCACAATTCTCCAAGAAGAACATAAGCATGTATTCTACTTGGAAATCTAGTGCAGTATCTGCTGATCGTTTTTGTGTTCGCAACAATATTGTGGTGGACAAAGCATATTTTATTGCAGAACACCTGACCACAACGCTTCATCAGCGTCTATGGTCAGGTGTTTGTTCGTATGTTACTCATAGAATCTTTACGCCATTTCTACTCCAAATTGTTGTGGCGTGGTGTAAAGATACGTGAAAATATGTGAATCAAAAGTTTGGAGAATCTGGTGAAATATAGGATATGTGGCGGTATATCACCCTACATAAAGTTATGAAAAAACGGATCGGGCGACGATACCTAATTTCATAATTTGCAAAACTCCTTTATTTGCAATGGTTTTTTGGATTCGGGGGTATGCTCCGCACCCTTCCCGGTAATTCCTCCTCGTATTGGGAGCCAGGTCTGCAATGAGATTCGTAATCCAGAACGCAAACCAGGCGTCCACCGTCATTTCGGAGGAGGGGTTATAAACATCGTGCTTGTCTTCGTACTGTGCGTCTGCCAGCCAGTTGCGGGCCTCCGGGAGGGTATCAAAGTGCTTCTCCCGTCTGGCACCGTTCTTGGCTGAATATCTTGCGGAGAACTTACCGTCTTTTCTCTGGCAGATACCCTTGCCGCATTCTTTGCCTTTTAGATTTTTGCCCATTTAATGAACTCCTTTCCGTAGAGCCGGAAACGCGAGTTCATCACGACACCTTACTCTATCATAATTTCGCATATTTTTCAATATCTTTCGGCGTTTTTGGTGCGCACCAAAATCGGTGGGTTTCATAATCAAATTGCCACCCGCCCTTCGATAAACTCCTCAAATGCCCTGCGTTTTACCAGTTTCTTGGTGCCAACATAGAGAACAAAGGGGCAGTTCGGTTGTTTCAACAGTTCATCAATCTTATTGATTCCGATATTGCTGTATTCGGCTGCTTCCCGGATGGAAAGCAGCATTTTCCGGTCGATGGGCAGGGAAGTCACCTGCTGGTTTTGATTCGTCATAGGCAGAAATATCCTTTCTCAGATTTCCATGCGCTCGGCGTACTGCTGTGCATGGCGATTGTGTTGTTCTTTCATAAACTTCGTCCTTTCT
>CAMAGI010000028.1 GCA_945833775.1 uncultured Lachnospiraceae bacterium | reverse complement strand
ACATCCCGGATTCCGCGTCCCGGGCCTATTCCCCTGCCTGAAAAGAAGGCCTACATCCCGGAATTCGCAACCCACACTTACGTTTGAACCGGGAGAATCCGCTTAAAAGCAGGCCTTCACCCTCCTGTTTTCATCCGCTGCCTGTGCGCCTCGTAAATCAAAAGCGCTGTGGCTACCGCCGCATTCAGGGATTCCAGCTGTCCCTCCATGGGAATCTTCAGGTAAGAATCTGCGCATCTCGCTGTCTCCTGTGTCAATCCGTTGCCTTCGTTTCCGATCAGAAAGGCTGTCGGTTCCCGGTAAGAAAACTCATCATAGAACTGCTCACCGGCCAAATGGGCTGCATAGGTCTTCACCCCGTGATCCCGCAGCGTCCCTATGGTCTGTTCCAAATCATCCACATAGAGAAAGGGGACGCGGTAAACCGATCCCATGGTGGAACGGATGGTCTTGGGATTGAAAATATCCACCGTATTCCTGCTCATAATCACTCCCGTGATGCCCGCTCCTTCTCCGGTTCGAAGAATTGTGCCCAGATTTCCCGGATCCTGGAGATTCTCCAGCACCACAAAAAGCGGATTGGAAGCTTGCAAAAGCTCTTCCAGGCGATATGTCGGGCGGTGTAAAACAGTCAGGATTCCCTGCGGAGTCTGGGTGTCGGACATTTTGGCGAATACGTTGTCCGCCACAATTTCACAGCCCCCTTTACGAAGTTTATCCCGTAAGCCCCGCTTCTGTCTCTTCGTTTCCGAAGTCAAGCCCTGTGAGGGCAAGTCCACCGAGGACAAGTCCTGCGAAAGCAAACCCTCCAAAGACAATTTCCCCGAAGCCAAGATCCCCGAAGCCCACCCCTCCGAAAGCAACCCCTCCGAATGCAAGACTTCTGAAGTCAAGCCCTGTGAGGACAAGTCCTCCGAAGGCAAACTCCCGGGAGTCAGATTCTCCGAGGCGAAGCTCGCCGAGACATACACCTCCCGTATCCAGGCCTCGGGAGCTTCCTCAAACATTTTGACTCCCTCCGCCGTAAAAACATTGTCTCTGCGACGCTCCTTCGCCTTCGTCTGCCATTGAATGACCTGTTTTACTTTGGCGTTTGAAATACTGGTAATCATTGGATTCCCCTTATAAGTGAAAAAGACAGCCACGCTCCTGATCACAGGAATGCGGCTGCCTGCTTTGCATTGATTCTATACGGAGAGCCACTGGGAAACCTGATACTGATATTCGTCGATTCCCTTCTCCATCTGCAGTGCTTCCTCAATATCGTAGTCCACAAACTCACCATGCTGGTATCCCACCACGCGGTTGGTCTTGCCCTTCAGCAAGATATCCACTGCATACGAGCCCATGATAGATGCATAGTAGCGATCCTTGGCGGTAGGGCTTCCTCCGCGCTGCATGTAGCCGAGGATGGTTGCTCTGGTCTCGATACCCGTAGCTGCCTCAATTCGCCTTGCCATGGAAGTGGAGTGTCCGATTCCCTCGGCGTTGATGATGATGTGATGAGTCTTACCACGCTTACGGTTCTGAATGATATTGTTGATGATCTGCTGCTCATTGAAATCATACTTTTCCGGGAGCAGAATATCCTCCGCACCGTTTGCCACACCACACCAGAGGGCAATGTAACCGGCGTTGCGTCCCATAACCTCAATGATGCTGCAACGCTCGTGGGAGGAGGAAGTATCCTTTACCTTATCGATTGCTTCCATAGCCGTATTCACTGCCGTATCGAAACCAATGGTATACTCGGTACAGGAAATGTCAAGGTCGATCGTACCCGGAAGGCCGATGGTATTGATTCCCAATCTGGAGAGCGCCTGTGCGCCTCTGTAGGAACCGTCGCCGCCGATGACTACGATGCCGTCAATTCCATGCTTCTTACAGATTTCTGCGCCCTTCTTCTGGCCTTCCGCTGTCTTGAATTCCAGACATCTTGCGGTTCCGAGGATCGTACCGCCGCGCTGAATAATATCGGAGACACTGCGCGCTTCCATATCAATGATCTCTTCATTCAAAAGACCCTGATAGCCCTTCTTTATACCCTTTACCTTAAGGCCCTTTGCAATCGCCGTACGAACAACGGAACGGATTGCCGCATTCATGCCGGGTGCATCGCCGCCGCTGGTGAGCACACCGATCGTCTTGAGTTCTTTTGCCATGATCCTACCTCCCGAGCTGATGTCACTTCTATATGAAACAAATAATTCCACTCTTGCGAATACATTTTAATCTATTTTAGCGGGTATTTCAATAGGTTTTGTTATTTTTTTAACGCTGGGACCAATGAATTCCTTCTTCTCTTACACATTCCGAAATTTTACATTCTCGCTTCCAAACAGGGCGTCCAGTTTTGCATGCAGCGCCTGATCCGCCTTCACCCTCATATTCGGGGGAAGAACCTTATACGCCCTGGTGCTCTTGAGGTAAATAAACACGTTGTCATTCCCGTCGGAATCCGCCAGCGCATCCATAAGCTTCTGTCGGGAAGCCTCATATGCGGCGGCATCCTCAAACTGAATCCACACACCATCCAGGCTTACCGTGCGCGCTGCCCCGGCAGTACCTGAAGCGGTGGAACCCGCCACGGTTCGTGCACCGATGCCACTCCCTCCGAATGCCTCATCCGTAAAGCGTATCGTATTTTCATCGAAACCGACCTTCTCCCGGTTGCCATAGTTGTATCCCCGTGAACTGCCGTGGCTATAACGGCTCTGGAAAATAGGACCCTGTGCGGCTGCCGCCTCCTCAAAGCTCACAATCTGTTCGCAGACCAGCTTTCCGTCCCGGTCCTCCTCCAGTGAAGTATGTCCTTTGATAAAGACCTTCGCATCTTCACTGAGTAGCGGACTGTATCGCTCATAATCCTTGGGGAAGACAACCACCTCCACACTTCCCACCAGATCCTCCAGCGTGAGAAATGCCATCACCTTGTCGTTTTTTGTATATTTGATCGTCTTGTTGGCAATCATTCCGCCCACCACCACGGTGGTCTTATCCCCGATGCGCACGGCACCGGTCTCCTCCTCCAGCACAAAATCCGCCGTTGTGTTGGTCACGTATTTCTGCCACAGCTCGCGATACTCTTCAATGGGATGACCGCTGATGTAGATGCCCAGCACTTCCTTTTCGAAGGCGAGCAGCATTTCCTTACTGTATTCTCCCACATCCGGCATACGGATATCAAATTCGTCCTTCTCCTCCTCCGCCGCAATGTCAAAGAGCGACATCTGGCCTGCCATATTGTTCTTCTTATCCTTCGCAATATGGTCCATGATCTGCACATAGACGCTCATAAACTGTTTACGTGTTCCGCCCAGACTGTCCAGTGCTCCGGCCTTGATGAAATTTTCGATGGCACGCCGGTTCAGATCGCGTTCGGACATACGGGTGATGAAATCCTTCAGATTGGTAAACGGTCCCCGGGCATTCCGCTCCTCCACAATTCCCTCGATGACAGGACGGCCGACGCCCTTGATCGCTGTCAGAGAGTAGCGGATGCTTCCCTCCGATACCGAGAACCCGCACTCCCCCTGATTGATGTCGGGGGGCAAGAGTTCGATTCCCATATTGCGGCACACCAGGATGTACTCGGATACCTTGGCGGAGTTGTCGATGACGGAGGTCATCAGTGCCGCCATAAATTCCACGGGATAATAGTATTTCAGCCAGGCAGTCTGATAGGAGACCACGGCATAGCATGCCGCGTGGGATTTGTTGAAGGCATACTTGGCAAAATCCATCATTTCATTGTAAATTTTTTCCGCAACCGTCTCCGGAATCCCGTTTGCAACACAGCCGGGAACGTTCTCCTCCGGATTGCCATACACAAAATTCGCCCGTTCCTTTTCCATCACGGACTGCTTTTTCTTACTCATGGCGCGGCGCACAAGATCGCTTCGTCCCATGGTGTATCCGCCCAGATCGCGCACAATCTGCATCACCTGCTCCTGGTACACGATACAACCGTATGTGGGTGCCAGAATGGGCTCCAGCTGGGGGCAGGAATACTCCACGTCCGCGCTACTGTTTTTACCCTTGATGTACTTGGGAATAAAGTCCATGGGGCCGGGACGATAGAGGGAGATTCCCGCAATAATGTCCTCCAGATTCTGGGGGCGGAGTTCCTTCATGAAGCTCTTCATCCCGCCGCTTTCCAGCTGGAACACGCCCTCTGTCTTGCCGGTGCCGATGGCAGCCAGCACCTTGGGGTCATTGTAGTCAATGTTATCGATATCCACGGAGATACCCTTGCTTTTCTCAATGAATTGGACCGCATCATGGATCACCGTAAGTGTGCGAAGTCCCAGAAAGTCCATCTTGAGAAGGCCCAGTTCCTCCAGCGTCGTCATCGTAAACTGCGTGGTGATGGAACCGTCACTTCCCCGGGAAAGGGGCACAAAATCATCTGCCGCACTGGGACAGATCACCACACCCGCAGCGTGCATGGAGGTATGTCTGGGCAGACCCTCCAGGCGTTTGCACATGTCAATCAGATGATGGACCTTTTCGTCCTCCTGATAGAGTTTGCGAAGCTCCGGATTCATCTCCAGCGCGCGCTCCAGCGTGATGTTGAGTTCGTTGGGAACCATCTTGGCAATGGAATCACACAGATTGTAGGGCAAATCCATGACGCGTCCCACATCACGGATAACACCCTTAGCCGCCAGCGTTCCGAAAGTGACAATCTGGGTAACCTTCTCTGCGCCGTATTTGCGTCCCACATAATCAATCACTTCCTGTCTTCTCTCAAAGCAGAAGTCCACGTCGATATCGGGCATGGTGACGCGCTCCGGATTCAAAAAACGCTCAAACAGAAGGTTGTAGCGGATCGGGTCAATATTG
Source organism: uncultured Lachnospiraceae bacterium (assembly GCA_945833775.1). Lineage (GTDB taxonomy): Bacteria > Bacillota > Clostridia > Lachnospirales > Lachnospiraceae > Acetatifactor. Next base: position 19,741 of record CAMAGI010000028.1, on the reverse strand, counting down.
GTTATTTTCAGACAGTAGGATACAATGCTGCCCGCCGCGGAGCCGCGCCCCGGTCCCACCGGGATGCCGTTCTCCCTAGCATAATTGATAAAATCCCACACGATCAGGAAATAGTCCACATAGCCCATGGTGCGGATGACATCCAGTTCATAGGTCAGTCTCTCCCGCAATGTCTGCCCGCCGTCCCCGGCCGGTGCGTTCTCATCGGGGTAGCGCTCAGCCAGCCCGTCGTTGCACAATTTGTTTAAATAAGACCAGGAATCATACCCGGAGGGAACCTCAAAATGCGGCAACTTGGTGACCCCGAATTCAATCTCCACATTACAGCGGTCCGCAATCCGCTGGGTGTTCTCCACAGCCTCCCAGGCGTAGGGAAAAAGCCCCTTCATCTCCTCCTCACTCTTGACAAAATACTGTCCGCCCTCATAGCGCATGCGGTCCTCATCAGCCAGCTTCTTGCCTGTCTGCAGGCACAGCAGGATATCGTGGGAATCCGCGTCCTGCGCATACGTGTAGTGTACGTCATTGGTTGCAACCAGCGGGATATCCAGTTCACGGCTCATTTTTAAAAGCTCGGTGTTGACCAGCTTCTGCTCCGCAATGCCGTGATCCTGAAGCTCCAGAAAATAATTTCCCTTCCCGAAGCACGCCTCATACTTGCGGGCACATTTGCACGCCTCATCGTAAAGTCCCTTGACAATGTAACGCTGCACCTCTCCCGCAAGACAGGCGCTGAGCGCGATGATCCCCTCGTGATATTCCCTGAGAACCTCCATATCCACACGGGGCTTATAATAGAAGCCCTCCGTAAAACCCTTACTGACAATCTTCATCAGATTGGCATAACCGGTATTATTCTCCGCCAGCAAAACCAGGTGGTAATAACGGTCCTCCCCGCCGGTGAGTTCTCTGTCAAAACGGGAATTGGGTGCCACATAGACCTCACAGCCGAGTATGGGCTTGATTCCCTCCGCCCTGGCTGCACGGTAGAAATCGATGACGCCGTACATGACACCATGATCCGTGATCGCCCCGGCTGTCATTCCCAGTTCCTTTATCCGATGTACATATTCTTTAATTTTATTGGAGCCGTCCAGGAGTGAATACTCCGTGTGAACATGCAAATGAGCAAAAGCCATACGCTTCTCCTTCTCAATTCCTTTGTAATTTGATTATTCCACCACAATCTGACAGCTACGCATGGTCTCCAGCGCCGCCTCATGTTTTTGGACGGTCACACCCGCACAACATGAAGAATCCACGCATATCTCAACCTCCGGCAGATATGCCTTCAACAATAGCGCATTGCTGACCACACAGATGTCAGTGCACAATCCGACAAGCGTGACGCAGTCAATCGGTTGTTCCCGATGGATTGCCAACAGATCCTGTGCCAGCTGTATACTGCCAAAGGTGGGTTTCTCATAAACTCTGCAGCGGTTTCTCCTGGCAAACCCGGAAAGCTCCGGCCACAAGAGCCACCCGTCCGTACCGCGGATGCAATGCTGCACCGGCAGTAATCTGCCCTCCCGGGAGGACAGATAGTCTTCTCCGTGGGTATCCATGGTAAAAATTACCGTTCCGTCAAAGCTCTCCACCTTTTGAAGCAGGGGTTTTACAATGGCAGCCGCCTCCTTCGAGCCCAGGGCTCCATCCACAAAGTCCTTCTGTACATCTACAACAATCAGGTATCGATTCATATATTAATCTCCATTCCGCAGGTTGTTGATTCCGGTGTTCGCAAGCCAAAATCGGAACAAATGTTCCCGGCAGCTATCTTGATTATACAGAATCCACCCCCCAAAATGCAACCGGAATCCGGAAAAAGGTGAAGCAATTCGGTCAAAATGATGATTTTGTACCGTAACCTATTGACTTTTAAGGTGTCGGATATATAATGGTTTTGTTTTCAAACTTTTAAATTCAAACTATTTTTATGCATCTACGCAGAAAGGTGAGGGCAAGAACCATTATGTACAAAATCGGCATTGCAACCGACAGTCACAGCGGCATTTCCAAAAAAGAGGCAGAGCTTCATGGCATCCATGTCCTTCCGATGCCTTTTTTCATGGATGAGGAAAGCTTATACGACGATTCAAATCTGGATCGCGAAGCCTTTTATGAACGCATGAAAGCGGGCGCAAAGGTTTCTACCACACAGCCCTCCCCTGCGGATGTCATGCATTTTTGGGACGAGCTTCTCGCGATATATGATAAGGTCGTATACATTCCCATCAGCAGCGGACTGTCCGGCTCCTGTACCACCGCCTGCGCAATGGCTCAGGATGCTCCCTACGAAGGAAGGGTCTTTGTCGTTGACAACGGACGTGTGTCCGTTCCCCAGTACCGCACGGTTCTGGATGCGCTGGAGCTGGTAAAGGAAGGGTATGATGCCGAACAGATTCGAACCATTCTGGAAGCCTCCCGCGATAAGGCGATCATCTATGTGGGTGTGGAATCCCTGGAATATTTAAAGCGCGGCGGGCGTTTGAGTGCTACCAGCGCCACTGTCGGAACTCTTTTGAACATCAAGCCCGTTCTGAAATTCAGCGTGGGACAGCTCGATGTCCACCGGAAGTGCCGTGGCTTTGCAAAAGCCCGCAAAGAGATGATCGAGGCAATGCGAAATGAATTTCAGACCACCTTCCGCGAGGAATATGAGCGCGGCGAGGTCTATCTTATGGCTGCGTCCTCGGCGGATCCCCGGACCACTGCCGACTGGCTTTCTCAGATTCGGGAAGCCTTCCCCGGAATGGAAGTATTGTGCGATGATCTTGCCCTGGCAGTAACCTGTCACATCGGTCCCGGCGGTTTGGGAATCGCCTGCTCCTGCCGACCTTCCCGGGATGTGGCATCCTCTCCCGAAAATACCCGGTAAAGATTATTCTCTTTACAAGTGGCTTTGTTGCGGCTACAATAGAAGCAGAACCGATCCGGCAGGATATGCGTTGTCGGATCGGTTCTATATTTATAAGGAGATTTCACTTATGACAAAAAACATCAAACGCTTGACATTGTCTGCCATGTTTCTGGCGCTGGGCCTGGTGCTCCCCTTCCTCACAGGTCAGGTTCCACAGATCGGCAATATGCTTTTGCCCATGCACATTCCCGTGCTTTTGTGCGGCTTGATATGCGGGTGGCCCTACGGCCTGATCGTCGGAATTATCACTCCGCTCCTGCGCTGTATTCTGTTCGGAATGCCGCCCTTTTACCCGAATGCGTTGGGTATGGCCTTTGAGTTGGCAACCTACGGAGCAGTCATCGGAATTGCATACCACAGATTTGCGTTAAAGGGGCTGGTTCGCATCTATGCATCCCTGACAACCGCAATGATTGCAGGGCGCATTGTCTGGGGTCTCGCGCGTGTGATCATGCTGGGGCTCGGCAACACCCCCTTCGGCTGGCAGATGTTTCTCTCCGGCGCATTCCTGACGGCCATCCCCGGAATTATCCTGCAGCTGGTTCTGATTCCGATTCTGATGTTTGCACTGGAGCGCGCCCGGGTACTTCCGATAGACCGATAGGCTCTATTTCTTGTCTGATACTATGTTAAACTTAAAAGGTCCATTCCCCGCACGGGAACGGACCTTTTCTTTACTCTTGTTTTCTTTTCAGGCAATTAAGCAAGATATTTCTTCAGCACTTCTGTCTTGTCCAGTTTCTCCCAGGGAAGATCCAAATCGGTGCGTCCGAAGTGACCGTAGCTGGAGGTCTGCTTGTAGATCGGTCTGCGCAGATCGAGCATCTTGATGATGCCTGCGGGGCGAAGATCGAAATTCTCACGGATGATCTCCACCAGCTTTTCGTCGGAAAGCTTGCCGGTACCGAAGGTGTCTACCATGATAGAGGTAGGTCTTGCAACACCGATTGCATAGGAGAGCTGAATCTCACATTTGGAGGCAAGTCCTGCTGCCACGATATTCTTGGCAACGTATCTGGCTGCGTAAGCTGCACTTCTGTCCACCTTGGTGCAATCCTTGCCGGAGAATGCTCCGCCGCCGTGGCGGGCATATCCGCCATAGGTATCGACAATAATCTTACGACCGGTCAGTCCGCTGTCCCCGTTGGGACCTCCGATTACGAAACGGCCGGTGGGATTGATGAAGAACTTGGTATCATCGTCAATCAGTTCAGCGGGCAGAACGGGCTTAAATACATATTTTTTGATATCCTCATGAATCTGCTCCTGGGTCACCTTCTCATCATGCTGTGTGGACAAAACAACCGCCTCGAGACGAACGGGCTTGCCATTCTCATCATACTCAACAGATACCTGGCTCTTTCCGTCGGGACGAAGATAAGGAAGGGTTCCGTTCTTGCGAACCTCCGTCAGTTTTCTGGTGAGCTTGTGTGCCAGAGAGATGGGATAAGGCATGTACTCTTCGGTCTCATCGGTTGCATAACCGAACATCATACCCTGATCGCCGGCACCGATTGCCTCCAGCTGCTCGTCGGTCATTCCCGCCTCGCCTTCTTTTGCCTCCAGTGCCTTGTCTACACCCATGGCGATATCTGCGGACTGCTTGTCCAGGGATACCATAACGGCACAGGTGTTGCCGTCAAATCCCTTCTCGGAGGAATCGTATCCGATCTCGCATACCGTCTTGCGGACGATGGAGGGGATATCGATGTTGGCCTTGGTCGTGATCTCACCCATTACAAGTACAAAGCCGGTGTTGGTGCAGGTCTCGCAGGCAACACGGCTGAAGGGATCCTGCTCCATGAGCGCATCCAGTACGGCATCGGATACGGCATCACAGATTTTGTCGGGATGTCCTTCGGTTACAGATTCGGAAGTAAATAATCTCTTTTCCATTTTGTCTCCTTCTTTGGTCTCAATGAATGGCTTCAAAACTGTATTTTCAGCAAAAGAAAAGTCCGCTCTGAAATAAGCGGACTCAATTATCGTAAAATCAAACCCTCTTATTGTTCGAACGTGTTCGCTCAGGTGGGCACCTTCCTCATCGGGGGTTGCCGTGGCTTCATCGGTCCTATGTACCTCCACCAACTCTGAATAAGAGAACGTCTATTCAATTGCTATATACACACTACATCATTTGTATATCCTTGTCAACTGCTTTTGACACAAATGGATAAATTTCCCGATCAGCCGGTCTTAAGCTTGAATTTCTGATAGTCCTTCTCGGTTTCTACCAGTTCGATCTGTGCGCCCAGACTCTGCAGTTTTAAGTGAAAATCCTCATAACCGCGCTCGATGTACTGAATATCATCCACCGTCGTATACCCGTCGGCGGCCATGGCAGCGAGCACAAGAGCCGCACCTGCGCGAAGATCCGGAGCGGAGATGCTGGCGCCGGTGTAGCGGCTGACGCCGTCAATGATTGCCGTATTGCCCTCCACCTTGATGTTGGCACCCATTCTGGTGAGTTCATCCACATATTTGAATCGATTCTCGAAAATGCTCTCCGTCACGATGCTGGTTCCCTGAGACAGTGCCAGGGCAACGGTTATCTGGGGCTGCATATCCGTGGGAAAGCCCGGATAAGGAAGCGTCTTTACATGTGTGTGCTGGAGCGGCTTGGAGGACACGACGCGGATACAGTCATCCGCCTCCTCCACCTCGCAGCCGATTTCCAGAAGCTTCGAGGTGATGGATTCCAAGTGCTTGGGAATCACATTTTTTACCGTAACATCTCCTCTGGTGACTGCCGCCGCGAACATGAAGGTCCCGGCTTCAATCTGATCGGGAATGATGGTATATTCCGTTCCGTGAAGACTGGGGACACCCTTGATGCGGATCACATCCGTACCGGCCCCCTTGATGTTTGCTCCCATGCTGTTGAGGAAATTGGCAAGATCCACGACATGGGGTTCTTTGGCTGCATTCTCTATGGTGGTTTTTCCCTCAGCAAGAGCCGCCGCCATCATAATATTGATCGTCGCTCCCACGCTGACCACATCCATGTAGATATGGTTGCCCACCAGGCGCTCCGCATAGGTTTTAATGAGTCCGTGCTCAATGGTGACCTCTGCCCCCAGCGCCCGGAAACCTTTAATATGCTGATCAATGGCGCGGCATCCGATATCACAGCCGCCGGGAAGCGCAACCTCGGCTCTTTTGTACTTGCCGAGAAGTGCTCCAATCAAGTAGTAGGAAGCACGAATCTTCTTGATACTCTCATCATCCACCACAAGGCTGTTGATGTTGGAGGCATTGAGCGCCACACTGTGACGATCGGTGCGCTTCATCATAACGCCGATACTCTCCATGGCACACAAAAGCACCTTGGTATCGCGAACATCGGGCATATTCTCTATATATACGGTATCATCGGTCATTACGGAAGCAGCAAGAATAGGCAGTGCAGCATTCTTTGCACCGCCAATCTCCACTTCCCCCACCAACGGCGTACCGCCTTTGATTGCATATTGAATCATTTATGGTTACCTCACAAAAGGGTTTTAAACTTAACAAAAGGCAAATTATTCCTTAGGATTTTATTAAGTATACTATATTTCCCGGTATTTGTAAACGGAACACCCGTTCCCGCTCAATTCGCAGGAACAGGTGTCTTGTGTAAATCAGAATTAATTCAGGTACTTAAACGGGTTCACCTGCACGCCGTTGATCAGAATTTCAAAGTGAAGGTGGGGGCCGGTGCTGACTCCGGTATTGCCGCTTAAGGCAATCTTTTCGCCCTGTTTTACTTTCTGTCCGGCCTTGACAAGTACCTTAGACAGGTGTCCGTATCTGGTCTGACTGCCATCCTCATGGTTGATGTAGACGACATAGCCGTATCCGCTTCCCCAGCCGGCCTTGGCAACCGTTCCGCCACTGGAGGCGTATACCGGCGTTCCGGTGGGAGTCGCCCAGTCAACACCCTTGTGATAGGTGCTGGCCCCCTTCTTGGGTGCGGTTCTCTTTCCGAAACCGGAGGAGAGACGACCGCCGGAGATCGGTTTGATGAAGGAAGGCGGTGTCTTGGTTCCACGCTCCATGATCTTGGGAACCGCTTCCAGTACAATCTCTTCTTTGAGCACTTCCTTGGAAACCAGCTTGTCGTTCACATAGCTGACGTCCGCAACGATTTTACGGAATCCCGCAGAGGGCTGTTGAATCACACGGGTCTGGGTCGTATACCAGTCATCCCGGTCCACATAGATAACCGGTGCATCGTAGATTTCTTCCTGATAGATTTCCTCCACCCGGGTCACCGACAGCTCCGGCTCCGGCACCATGATAATCAGTTTGTCTCCGATATGAAGCGTAGACCTCTCATCCTCCAGCTTGTCCGGGTTCAGTGCGATCAGATCATCCAGCGGAATGTTTACTTTAATGGAAATTTCGGACAGCGTGTCACCGGCGACGATCTCATATTCACTTGCAGTCTCCTGCTCCTTGATCACTTCGTCAATTGCAACTGACAGTGGTGTCAGGCTGCTTTCCGGAAGGTATGCCTCAACGATCTCGACCTCCTCCGCAAAGTCCACGCTTAAAAGCCCCAGATCATAATCCTCAAAATCCTTCTCTTCCTTGGTCTCAAGATTCTCACTCATGGAGGCAAAAAAGAGCGCCACACCGCCATCCTGATAATTGTCGTGGGTTTCCTCCTCTGCCTCGCTCTTCCGTACGACTCTGGCTGTCAGCACGTTAAACTCCCGCTCAGAATCATTCACCAGTTCAACGACAAACTTGCCCTCCGTATCGTATTTGTCAACGGCAGCCTGCAAGAGCTGTATCACTTCCTCCGCACTGGACAGATTCACCATGTACTCATTGACCTTCATCGTGTAAGAGCGATGCATGGTTTCACGAATGCTGTTCTTTAGTACCTCTTCCATCCTGGAGAGTACGACATCAGCATGATCAATCTCACCGAACAGTACCTCTTCGCCGGTCACCTCCATGGAAACCTCAATGAAAGTCAGCTCTTCACTGCGAGATGCGATATTTTTGCGCGCTTTTAACAACAACGCCTCTGCCTGGTCCTCTTCTCCAAGTGTCCCCACTTCCACACCGTTCAATACAACGTGGAAAAAGTTGTTGCCGGTCTGCTCAATTTCCAGATTCCAGTCCAGCCAAAGCAGGCACAGAAACAGCGTAAACAGTGTCGACTTAATATATGTAAACCGTATTTTTTTTCGGTAGGATAAGAAATTCTTCATTTGGTTCGTCTCGGATTCTTCGCTCAAATGCGTGTAACAATTCTGTAACAAATGCAACATTTTTATTCTATCAGCAATTAATTGTCTTGTAAAGTGCTTCTTCCGGTGAAAATATGTGGGAACTGTGTTATACTGTACGCAGAGAGAAGTGAATGTGCCATCGGCGCAGAAAGGAGAATCCATGGACCGGCGTATTATCTTCCATATTGATGTCAATTCCGCCTTTCTAAGCTGGACTGCCCTTGCCCGCCTGGAGGCAGGGGACGAGACGGACCTGCGCCGGATTCCCTCCATCATCGGCGGTGACACCCAGAAACGTCACGGCATCGTACTTGCCAAATCCATACCCGCCAAAGCATACGGCATTGTCACCGGGGAGCCCGTTGTAAATGCCTTTCGCAAATGTCCCGTTTTGGTGAGCGCTGCGCCGGATCACACCTTATACAAGCAAAAAAGCCACATGCTGATGGAGTATCTTGCCTCTGTCTGCCCGGATATCGAGCAGGTCAGCATCGACGAATGTTACATGGATTATACCCCCATTGCAGAGAAATATGCCTCCCCCGAGCAGGCCGCTGCCACGATCAAAGACCAGGTTTGCGAGCAATTCGGCTTCACCGTCAATGTGGGCATTTCGGACCGGAAGGTTCTGGCAAAAATGGCCTCCGATTTTAAAAAGCCGAATCTGGTACATACCCTGTACAGCTATGAGATCGCTGAGAAGATGTGGCCCCTCCCCGTCTCCTCTCTTTTTATGTGTGGCAAATCCAGCGTGGAAACTCTGCACAAGCTGGGAATCGTAACCATCGGGGATCTGGCAAAGGCTGACCGCACCATTTTGGAATCCCACTTAAAAAGCCATGGTATCACACTCTGGGAATACGCCAACGGAATCGACGATTCCGCTGTTTTTCCGGAACCCGCAAAGGCAAAGGGAGTGGGGAATTCAACCACACTGTCCGCCGATGTCACCGATGCCGGCGAGGCCAAAAGGGTCCTTTTGGAGCTGGCAGAGTCCGTAGGCCGTCGACTGCGCGCCTCCCGCCAGTCGGCGGAGCTGGTCTGTGTGGAGATCAAGTATCATACGTTCCGCAGCGTTTCCCACCAGATGCCGTTGCCCTCCGCCACCGCATCCGATGATGTCCTGTACCATTGCGCCTGCAGACTGTTCGACGATCTGTGGGACGGGACCCCGATTCGTCTTCTGGGTCTTCGCACCGGCAAGCTGGTCGCAGAGGATGAACCTGTACAGTTAAGCCTCTTCGACTATCAGTCCCCCGTCTCCGAAAAGCAGAAAAAACTGGATGCCGCACTGGACAGCATTCGCTCCCGGTTCGGCCGGGATGCTGTCGTGCGGGCCAGTCTCTACGATGCGGATTCCAAATAAGTTTTCCACACGATAAACATCCGCCCGACGAATGCCGGACAGACATAAAAATTCCCGCAAAGCGCCAAGAGGCCTTTACGGGAATTACTCTTTCATTATGATTTCTTTACAGAGAAACCAAAGGTTCCAAGCTGCTCGCCACAACTTAAATAGGAGCCGTGGGAATAGACGATGGGATCTGCCTTCTCCAAATGAAACTTTCTTTTCTCATCCATGTATTTCTCGTCCGCATGTACCGCAACCACCTCAGCCAAAAACATATCATGGGAGCCAAGAGGCTGCACGGAAGTCACACGGCACTCCAGATTGACGGGACTCTCCGCGATCAGGGGCGCTTTCACCTCGGAAGCCGGCAGGGGAGTAAGATTCATCTCCCGAAACTTATCCACATCCCTGCCGCTCTTAACCCCACAGTAATCGGTGGCATACGCCAGTTCCCTGGTGGTCAGGTTTATGACAAATTCCCCGGTCTCCTTCAGAATTTTGTAAGAGTAACGCTCCGGTCTCACGGAGATGGATACCATGGGCGGATCACTGCAGACCGTTCCGACCCACGCCAGCGTAATAATATTGTAATTACCCTGTGTATCCGCCACACTCACCATTACGACGGGGAGGGGATACAGCATATTTCCGGGTCTCCACAGTTCTTTCCCCATAAGCTCTCAATCCTTTCCAATTCAACTGCCCCCGGCAGAACACAACATAGCAATCGGGCGACAAAACTAAATAATCTGAAAATAAACCAGAAGCTGAACGACGATACCGCCAAAGGAAGCGACCAGTGCAGCGATGGAGAGAATCAGAACCGCCGTCATTTTGGAGGTACCCTTTAAAATCGACTTTGCCGTCTCCGCCATCGTCTCGGACTGCTTGGTGTTCTCCTCGGCAATCACCGCCTGCACATTGCGGTAGACCTTAACACACTCTTTGTGAATCGTCTCCTCCGTGTTTTCAAACTTTGCATTCAGGGCACTCTGCAATTCAGCGGGATCAAGCTTTATTCCGGAAACGGAGGATTCCAGACTCTTTACGGATGCCTGCAGTTCTTCCAGGACGCTTCCATCCCGCGCAAAGGCATCCAGCTTCTGAAGGCATTCCTGCACAAGCTCATCCATCTTGGGAGAAATACATTCCTCCGGCAGTGCTGCCAGTTTTTCCTGGGACTTCACAAGCTCTTTTTCCAGGCTCTGCAGTCTGTCCAAACATTCGCTGTATTCCGCCACACGACTGCGAAGTTCATGAATTTCCGCAGCTTCCGCAGCAGCGTTTGCCCTGATCATTTCCTGCGCATTCAACTTCTGCGCCAGCTTGTCCATAAATGTGTCCATTATTTTCCCTCCGAATACACGTTTCCTTTTCATTGCCTTTATTGTAACACCGCGACTTCCATTCGTCAAAGGTATTCTACACCGCGCGCGTCCTTCTCCTTTCCGCACTCGTTTTGTGCAATTTGTACAGTTTCCAGTTCGCATTTTTTACATTTTCGTAATATTAACCAATCATTTACATCGCGTTCATAGTTTGTTCATATTTCATTGCTATACTCTAAACATACCAAACGACATTAGATAATTTTTTCATAATAGCCCGGGCACCGAAAGGTGTCTGGGCACTCCTCATTTATGGGGAAATTTATAATAAATGCCCGATTCAAAGACCAAAGAGCCTATGAGATCGGGCATTATCCTCACACTGTTTTCTTTTCTTCTTCCCGCGCTCTGCTGATTGTCAGAATCTCTTCATTCAGGGAAAGCATTCTGGCATCCAGATCCGATACCATGCGGGCACATTCCACCAGTTCGCTGCGGATATGTTCCGGTGCGTCTCCCTCAAATTTGTAGTGAATCTTATGCTCCAGGCTGGCCCAGAAATCCATGGCTACGGTACGAATCTGAATCTCCACCTTCGTATCCACGATGCGGTCGGACAGATAAACCGGTACTGTGACTATCATATGATAGCTCTTATAGCCGCTGGCTTTCGGGTATGTAATGTAGTCCTTGACACCGATCACCTTGATATCGCGCTGTTCACTGATCATATCTGCGATCCGGTAGATGTCGGACGTAAAGGAGCAGATAATTCGGATTCCCGCTATGTCGTTGACATATTTCACCATGTTTTCAATGGTGGATTCATAGCCGTTTCGTTTTAGCTTCTTGACAATGCTCTCCGGTGTCTTAATGCGCGATTTGATATGTTCGATCGGGTTGTATTGATGTACATGCTGAAATTCATCGTTCAAAATCTCCATCTTCGTCTCAACCTGACGAAGTGCCGCGTTATAAATCAACGTAACTTCCTTCCAGCTGTCAATACCGTCCCCATAATCTACGGTAAGTTCCATAAAAACTCCTTTTTGTTCCCTCTTATGAACGAATGCATCTTTATTATAGCACATCCAATCCCAATAATGTATATCTTTCACAAAAACTTAATCCTTTTTTAAGATTACTTAAGCATAATTACAAGCAAAACGCTGCCCTTCTTACGCACACTCTTTATTGTATGCGTTTTCACAACCCGATATGCACTCTCAGAGGATCCGGGAAACGGGAAAAAAATGTTGAAAAATCGTTGCACGTCGGGCTTCTTTCCACTAAGATAGAAGCGGAACCGTATAGGGAAACAGCAATTTGAAAGGAGACGCGGTATGTTCCGACTATGGGGAAGAACCTTCCAGGACACACATGTGCTGCAGAACACCTGCATTGCCGATGACTCCGAAGACACGCGGACGCACAAAATTTTCCGTGCCCTGGACCAAATCTGTTATGAGTTTGACCTGGCGAAGCCGATTTGGCTGGAAAAGAATATCAAAGAATTCAAACGGCACAACAAAGTGCGTTTTACACAGGATAATTTTATCGAGACCATCGAATTTGACTATCTGGAAATCCAGGTCATTGAAGAGGATTGATCAAAAATGCCCGACCACTACCGTTTCGCTGACGAATCGGTGGTAATCGGGCATTGTGTTTCACCGGATACTGCTTATGACACCAATATTATGCCTCATATCCGTTCGGATTGTTTTTCTGCCATCTCCAGGAATCCTCGCACATCTCACGGATACCGTACTGAGCCTCCCAGCCCAGTTCCTCCCTGGCTTTGGTGGCATCCGCATAACAGGTTGCAATGTCACCCTCTCTGCGCGCCTTGATCACATAGGGAATCTTTACTCCGGTGGCTTCCTCAAAATTCTTCACGATATCCAGAACGCTGTAGCCGACGCCGGTGCCCAGATTGTAGATCTTAAGTCCGGCCTTTTCCTCAATCTTCTTAAGGGCTTTCACATGGCCGATTGCGAGATCCACCACATGGATATAGTCGCGCACACCGGTTCCGTCGGGCGTATCGTAGTCATCCCCGAAGACTCCCAGTTCGGGAAGCTTACCGACTGCGACCTGAGTGATGTAGGGCATCAGGTTATTGGGAATACCATTGGGGTTTTCTCCCATGGTACCGCTCTTATGAGCGCCGATGGGGTTGAAATAGCGAAGCAGAATGACATTCCACTCGGGATCCGCCTTTTGGATATCGGAAAGGATCTGCTCCAGCATGGACTTGGTCCATCCGTAAGGATTGGTGCACTGTCCCTTGGGGCATTCCTCCGTGATGGGAATCACAGCGGGATTGCCGTATACGGTCGCGCTGGAAGAGAAAATAATGTTTTTCACGCCGTGTTTTCTCATAACATCCACCAGTGTCAAAGTGCCCGCAATGTTATTTTCATAATACTCCCAGGGCTTGCGTACGGATTCGCCGACCGCCTTGAGTCCCGCAAAGTGAATCACCGCATCGATCTTCTCTTTGGTGAAGATTTCCTCCAGCGCCTCGCGATCCAGTATATCTGCCTTGTAGAAAGGAACCTTTTGGCCGGTAATGGCTTCCACTCTCTCCAGGGATTTCTCACTGGCATTGCTTAAGTTGTCCAACACAACAACGCCATAACCTGCCTGCTGCAGTTCCACAACAGTATGGCTTCCGATAAACCCGGCGCCGCCGGTAACTAAAATATTCATATTGTTAACCCTTTCCTTTCGATCTTCTTGTTACAATTCTATAATGAACCAAAAAGACAGGTTTTTACAATACACTTATGTTGCAAAAACCTGTCTTTATGTTGTATCAAGCCCTACAGGTTGATGCCGTTCTCCAAAAGCAGCGCTCTGGCGCTCTCCACGGAATCCACCCCGGTCTTGTTTTTGATCGGTGCAAATTCACGGCTTCTGACCACCTCAAAGGGCAGACAGCTGTCCAGCTGGTGAATCATATCGAGTACCAGATTCTCAAACTTGAAACCGTTGGGTACTTCAGGCTTCACCGGATTTCCCGCCTCATCCAGGCAGGGAATCTTCTTCTCCACAATATGTAAGGGCAGTCCGTCCATCATCTTAGCCAGATCCGCTTCCCGGAACAGATAATTCAGAATCACGCCGAAATTGTATGCCGGGTCTCCGTTTTCATCCTTTGCATTCATCAGCTCATCGGTCAATTCATAGTATTCCACAATGGAGGGTCTGCCGTCCTCGAGGCACATCACTCCAACCTTTTCATCCGGCGCGCTCTTGCGTACAACCTTTGCTCCCACCGCACATTCTCTCTCGATCGTCGCCCCCACAAAGCAGGGATCTGCGATGCGCTGCAAAACATTGTCCACGGCAAAGACATTCAGCCATTCAATGCCCGCGCTGTGTACAATCTGAAGCATACCTGTGTTTTTCATGGAGCTGTACCAGCCACCGTTACCGTTGGGGGAAGTGGAGAGTTTTCCCTTCTCCTCCAGATAGATTCTTCCCTCATAGTCGGTTGCCGCAGCCATCTCCTGCCGGAAGAAATGTACATACTCCGCTTGGTAGCCAAAATAATCATGGTCCTTTAAAAAGGCTCTGGTTGCAACATCATTTTTGTCACTGGTCATCACAAACAGATGAATCCAGGTATCCGCCTGTCTGACCACATCCAGCAGATTGTTGATGAGGCATTCGAAGATGTAGAGCGTGCGGGTAATACCCACATTGTACATGCCCTTGGGATCATCGCTTCCCAGTCGGGTCCCCATACCGCCGGCCAGCAGCACGGCACCGACCTTCCCGGCTTTGATGGCATCCAGCCCGGTCTGTGTGAATTGTTCGCGATGGGCTTCGATTTCATCCAGCTGCATCGCCGCAAGCGGGGTGATCACACCCTTTTGGGTCAATTCCCCACGATTTTTGCACGCTGCGAGAATACTCATATCCGTCTCCTCGATCTGTGCGAGAAGGCTCTGCCTCTCTGTCTCGGAAAGCTGATCATAATACTTCAGTACATGCTCCTGACCATATTGTTTCAGTTTCTCCTGTGCCTGTTCCAACGTCATAATCCATTCCTCCACATTTTCTTTTCGGCCTGTCCACGGCCTCTTCTAATCCCTTGTCATTAACATATCACACCGTTTCGCGCCTGTGTGCTTTTTTCGGAACAATTAAAAATAACTTAAGAATATCTACAATTCCAGCTGATCAAAGAGATCATTCTCCCGCGGCCTGTCCGTCCGGTATTTCATCAGATAAGCCTTAAGTTCCGGGTGATCCGCCCCGACATCGGTCAGAATTGCCTCGAAATTTTCATCTGTCACACACCCGATCCGCACAAACAATTCATATACCGGGCGGTCGTCTGCGTATTCCCGGAGAATCACCTGCCAGGTTTCATCCCCCGCACTGCCCTTGGTGTGCATGCGCAGATATTCCTCCGCCTCCGCGTGGACCGACTCCTCCAGCTGCTCCGCATTACAAAGCCGCAGCAAAAGCAGCCGCACCTTTTCTCTGCGCCGCTTTTCCAGATAAGCGTTCCAGTCCGTACTGCCGTAGTCCTCCTCGCCGCACAACACCTGTCCGGTGTACCCCTCTTCGTCGGGCCGGTGCAGAATTTCCAGCATCCTGCTGTCCCAGCGCGCCAGCCACTGACTCGATCCGCACTCCGGCACATCCAGGAGAAACGGTGCGTCCAGTGCCGTAACCGCAGCGGCCAGCAACACCCCGTCACCGGCTCCCTTACCGCGCACCAAAAGCGCACGAAGGGAGGTACAATTTAAGAAGACAGACTTTCCGAAGCGAATGTGCCGGTTGGGCAGTTCTATCTCTTTCAGATTTTCACAGTATGCAAAGGCCCAGTCGCCGATCTCCTCCACCGTATCGGGGAGAATGACCCTCCGCAACTGCTTCCTGCTCAAAAAAGCCTTTGCCCCCACTCCGGTTACCGGCACTGTATCCAATTGTCCCGGGATGACCACCGTTGCCGCAGTCCCGCGAAACGCTGTCACTACCGCGCCCGCATTCCGGATTTCATAACAGAGAACACCGTCCTCAACCGCCCATTCCTTCATGTGTATCCATTCTCCCGCCGCATCCTCATGTAAGCTCCAAAGAATCGATCTGTGTCATCAGTTCCTCCTGTCTCTCACTCAACAGAAGCTCCTGATTGTGCTTCCGGTAATCCTCACTGCCAAAAGCGGCAATGAACCGGGAGCTGTTGACACCGACCGTCAGCTCCGTCATCAGAATCAGCATCTCATTCTCCTTCCAGCCCGCATCCTCCACGAAGGAAAATAAGGCGTGAAGTTCCCCGGAGGTTGTGTCTGTCTTTCGTCTCAGAGCCGCAACCCCGGCATCATACTGACACTTTAAACAGCCAAAGGCCTCCGCGCCATCCCGCAGATCCTGCCCGGCAATCTGTTTTTTCCCCTCTTCCAGGAAAGAGAGGATACGCCGGATCTTTTTTCGCTCCGTATCGGATAAGGCTCCTGCTGCCGCGAGAGATTCCATCTGCTTCGTGCGCGCCTCAATCAGCGTCTCAAGGCGTTTCTGCACATCCTCCGCACCGGCTTCGGAGACAAGTGCCTTTATGCCCTTTAACATGGGCAGCAGTTCCGTCAGATAATCCGTCGTCTCCATCACATCCTTCATATCTGCCTGAACCCGGTCAAGCAGCATGCCAAGGAGCGATAACCTCTCGTCAAAGGCAGCCAGTCCGGCCCTCTCATATGCCCGGGCAGAGGCCTGTCCGGCGAGAATATCCGCAATCTGATAATCCTTTTTATACTTAATATACAAATCATAATATGCCGCAAACTCTTTGACAACGCGATCATTGCGCAAGTACTGCCCAATCAGTGCTTCATCCACCGGGTATTCTTCCTCCTCGTACAGCTTGAGAATCTGCGACAGATCCTCCCAGCCGCGTGCCGTCACATAGCTGCGACCCTTAACGGTGGTTTCCATGCAATAAAAGGAATCCTTCTTCAGATCCAGGAAGTTCATCACCGCACTGTGAATTCCGCGTTCCGCCGCATACTCCTTCCAGCAGCGCAGATCCGGTTCCACCTCCAGGATTTTTAGTCTGTCCATGGTTACGACATCGAATTCCCGCACGGATTTATTGTACTCCGGCGGATTACCGGCTGTGACAATCACCCAGCCCTCCGGCACACTGTGCCGGCCGAACACCTTATATTGCAAAAACTGCAGCATTGCGGGAGAAAGCGTCTCCGAGACACAGTTGATTTCATCCAGGAAAAGAATTCCCTCCCGGATCCGGCTGTTTTCCATCGTCTCGTGGATGGAGGCGATGATCTCACTCATGGTATACTCCGAGACACTGACCGTCCTGCCGTCGTATTCCTTCTGCGTGATAAAGGGGAGCCCCAGCGCAGACTGCCTGGTGTGATGTGTCATGGAATAGGACACCAGCGCGATTCCAAGCTCCTGGGCGATCTGCTCCATGATGGCAGTCTTGCCGATACCCGGCGCCCCCAGCAGAAAGATCGGGCGCTGACGCACCACGGGCATGCGATATTCCCCATACTCATCCTTCTTCAGATAAAGCGTCACGGAATTCTTGATATATTCTTTTGCCTGTTTGATATTCATAGCTCCTCCTCCAAAATAACCTGTAAACTCCAGGGCGGAACCGGCATCCGATGCTCGTCCTCCCCCAAAAAAGCAAAAATCACATCATATGCCGGCATTTTTTCGGGATAAATTCCGTAGCCGTCCGTAAAATAAATCAATCCCTTCAGGTCCTCAAACTCGCCCTCGCGGATCAGTCTGTCCAAATAGGTGAACACCGGCCGGAAATCCGTCGCTGAAAATCCGGTCAGTTTTCCATACTTCATAAAACTCTCGAAGTCCTCATCACAGGTAATCTTTGTATCGCTTCGCACCTCATTGTCACACTGAATGATGTGAATGTTCACCCGATGGAAAAAATTCTCCGATGCCTTTAAGATGGAGTAGGTCTTTCGCAAAAAAGCCTGTACAACGCTTCCCCTGCAGGACGCGGAGGTGTCGATTGCAATCACAAACTCCCGCACCTTTTTGATTTCCTTATATTCCAGCGGTTCGATCAACGGAAGATTCCCATACTGCTCCAGCCCGTAGGTGTAATAAATGTAGTCAAATTCCTCGTCGTTTACGGTGATATCCTCTCCCCGCACGGTAAATTTCTGCAGAATCTCCGCATAGTCGTAGCGATCCCTGGTGGTCTCCTCCAAATTCTTCTCAAGGCTTTCCGAACCCGGACGGCGGGCGCTGAACGATTTCAGATCCGCTTTAATGCGCTCACTGATTTTCTTCCAGTCGGCAAGGCTGATCTGCTCCGTCTCCGCAGATTCCCACAGTTCGTGCGCATCCCTGTAAAACAATTTTCGAAGCTCCGCGCGCTCCGTTTCTGAGGGCGGCGTATTCTTAAAATACCGATACAGTTTCTCGGCGGTGAGAGCTCCGATCTCCCCCTTCAAAAATGCGATCTTGCGCATGGCCTCCGAATCCGTTTTTATGCCGACACCGGACAGGCCAAGATCCAGAATCACATTTTCCACGGCAATATCCGCTGCCATATTCCAAAGATCCCTGTCCAGCTTTTGATATCCGTAGGTGTGTGCAAAGATACAATGCAGCAGCACATGAAGATAGCATCGCGTGACAAAATGGGGCTCCGACCGATACCCTTTCAGCAAAAACACCGGATCATAGAAGCAGGTATTTCCATCGGTGGCGATACATGCCGCCAGGGGGCGTTCCTTCCAGTGAATCTTCGACAGCGCAACATCAAAAAAACGCAGATGTATCAGGATGTCATCATGCGCCAGCTTCAGAATCTCCCCCGCAAGCCGGGATATTTTACGTGTATTGTCCTCCATTCATGTCTCCTTTTGATTTCCTGCCTCCATACTACCACATTTCCGGTTGAATTCCCACCCCTTATCAGATAAAATAGGTTTATCTGCAATCGTTGTACGTTTTGGAAAGGCATGGTCAATCGAATGAAGCATAAATATACATTTCGGGAACGGTTTCTGGAAATATGCCGCGGAGGTGTCCTGGGGATTTCCGAGGTCATCTGTCTGTATCTGTTCGTCACCAGTATTTTTTTCACCTGTCTGATCTGGTACGATCATGAGATGACGCACTATATCAAGGACTTCCCCTGGCTCATTATGCCCGGTCTTATCGGGCTGGTATTCCTGACCTACCTTGCAAGGAATCCCATTCGAAAGCTTTTGTCCCAAAATCGGATTCTGCTATTTGCGGCAACGGTTGTCTGGCTGGTCATCATGATTCTGTTTATACGCAACACCAACACTGTGCCCGTGTATGATCAGGCTCTGATTTATCGCGGTATGAAGAGCTTCGCGGAGGGCAATTACGAGCTCTGGAAACAGGGCGAATATTTTTACCTGTATCCCTTTCAGAGCGGAATCGTCCTGCTTTACGCCCCCATCGCGCTGCTTTTCCCCTCCAATATCTTTTTGGCGGTTCAGTATACCAATGTTGCTTTTTACCTTCTTCTGGTCATCGGAATCTATAAATTAACTGCCAGATATTTCAACGCCTCCGCAGCCACATGTACTTATCTGGCAACGCTCTATCTGTTTCCGCTGTGGGGCTATGTGAAGTATCTGTACGGTAATCTTCCGGGGATCGCCATCTCCATGTGGGCGTTTTACCTGATTTCGGAGTTTGTCTCCACCCGCAAATACCGCTTTCTGGCGGGCGGAACCATATGCCTGTCAATAGCCGCTGTTTTTAAAACCAATTTTTATATTCATATGATCGCCATCCTGATCTTTCTTCTGCTGGAAGCCCTTCGTCAAAAACGCATCTGCTTCGTATTCTCGGCTCTGATTCTGTTTGCCGGAGTCATGCTCGCCGTGCGAATACCGCCCCTGGTGCTGCACCT
>CAMAGI010000027.1 GCA_945833775.1 uncultured Lachnospiraceae bacterium | reverse complement strand
TACCGGGCGGATTCGGGACTTAAACCCGTTAGAAACGTGCGCCGCTAGGCGCACAGCAAAAAGCGCACCGTGCCGTTATTTGCACCGTGCGCTTTCCCTATTTCAGGCATTTTTTAATAGCGGCAAGTCTCTGTTTGATCGGCTCCCGCACCGGGAGCAGCTTAATCCACAGCCGGGCAGCCGCCCGGTAGAGCGGATTGCTGGTCCGGATTTCTCTTCCCCTTCTCTGAAAGGACTGAAGTATTCCGATCAGTCGCTCCTGCTGAAACGGTCCCTCCACATCCGATTGGTTATCGCCCACCGTATAAAAGCCGCCCGCATCCCAGCGAACCAGTCGATGAAGCACCAGACGACCATGGTTGTCCCGGTACAGCGCTACATCCGCACGCCTGGGTTTTCTCTCCCCCAGCGGCTTTATCGTCACCGAGTCTCTTCCCGGATACAGCATCGGATACTTGGAAATACTTGCTTCCGGTCTGCCTTTCCTGTAGAATAGATTTCGAAAAATATCCGCTTCGCAAGCTTCGGATATGGGAAAGGTATGGTTTTACGGGATGACACAAGAACTCTTGCAACGAATTGATCTTCACACGCATTCCACCTGTTCGGACGGCACACTGCACCCATCCGAGTTGGTGGAATACGCATATCAGAAGGGTCTGAAGGCGATTGCCCTCACGGATCACGATACGGTGGATGGCATTTCGGAGGCGATGGAACATGCGGAAAGGATGAAACAGCGTTTTCTCGCCAAAGGCTTAAAAGAGGCTGCCTCGCGCGTTCCTTACGTGATTCCCGGTATCGAACTCTCCACGGAGTACATGGGCTCGGATGTTCATATTGTGGGGCTTAGCATCGACCCCGACAGGGATTCCTTTCGACGTTATCTGGAGGACTTCATCACCTCCCGTGAAAACCGCAATCTCCGGATGTGCACCCTGTTACAGGAGCACGGAATTCCGATCCGCTACGAGGCACTTCTTGCGGAATATCCGGACAGCGTGATCACGCGTGCACATTTCGCGAAATATATGTTAAATCACGGTTATATTTCCAGTATGCAGGAGGCTTTTGCCCGATACGTGGGCGACCACTGTCCCTGCTACGTCCCCCGTGAAAAAGTAACTCCCGAGCAGGCGGTTTCGCTGATTCTCGAGGCGGATGGCATCCCGGTGCTGGCTCATCCGATTCTCTACCATATGTCCGATGCCAATCTGGATCGTCTGGTCGCTTCCCTGAAAAAAAGTGGTCTGATCGGAATTGAGGCGATCTACAGCACCTACAGCACGGCAGAGGAGCGCAATATCCGCAGGATTGCAGATAAATATCGCCTGTTATTAAGCGGTGGAAGTGATTTTCACGGGGAGAACAAGCCCGGACTGGATCTGGGAACCGGTTACGGAAAACTCTTTGTTCCCTCCTCACTTCTGGACGAGCTGCAAAAGGCACGAAAAAATGCGCTGTTTACCGATATGGACGGCACCCTGCTTCGAAACGACAGCACCATCAGCCCCGAACTTCGCGATGAACTTCGCAGGATGACCGCCTCGGGACATCGTCTGATCCTTTCCTCCGGTCGTCCCCTTCCCGCCATCACACAGGTGCTTGAAACTGCCGGACTGACCGACTGCGGCAATACCTACATCATTTCCAACAACGGTGCACTGATCTATGACTGGAGCCATCATACGCCGCTGCAAAAACTGCTTCTTGCGCCCGATACCATCCGTGAGATCATTGCTCTGGCTGACTGTGACGGTCTTCATATTCACGGCTATACCGATACCGAGATTGTCTGCAGACGGCCGAATGAAGAACTCGCATTCTACCGCCGAAGAATCCATATGCCGCTTCTGTGCGTGGAGGACATCGCTACCGCCCTTCCGCAAGGGTGCTGTAAGCTCCAATGTATCAGTCTGAACAACCATCCGGCCCTGGAAGCTTTCCGGGAAAAGCTTCAGCAGATTTACGGCGACCGGATTCGTGTTTTTTTCTCCAATGCCAACTATCTGGAGATTCTGCCCGCCGGCGCGGACAAGGGCAGGGCACTGTGCTTTCTCGCGGATTCTTTTCCCATGCCGCTCAGCCACACCTATGCTGCCGGAGATGAGGAAAATGACATTCCCATGCTGGAGGCAGCCGGCACCGGCATCGCCATGCAAAATGCTGCCCCCGCCGCAAAAAGAGTCGCCACCGTCATCACCGAAAAGACCAATGATGAGGATGGACTGTTGCCGTTTGTCCGGGATCTCTTCCGCTGAAGAAGAGAAAACCCGCGCCGCCGGCGCACCACGCAAAAAAACCGGTCGTCCGCTCATATAGCGGTCGACCGGCTTCGTCATCTATTTGTGACTGTCTCAGCCTTCAACGATCAGATATCTTCCGTCACCGATTTCGAATACTTCCCCGGCTTCCAGGATTTCATCCTCATCGGCGCCATCCAGATCGATTCCCTCTTCTTCAAAGTACTCAAGGACCTCCTGTGCGGAATCCACTACGATAGCCATGCAGTCCTCCAGAAATTCCTCCGCCTCTTCCAGTGTCTCCGCTACCGGATCCGGAAAAAGCTGCTGCTGGTTCTCCAGGAAATATTCCAATACTGCGTCATCAAATTCACGCATATATCCAACCTCCTTCCGATTCGGCTGTCTTCACACAACCATTACATTCTTACCCTCATAATAGTCAAATTATGTGTCTGCGTCAATACTGTGCGGATACATTCTTCTACAGATATGCAAGCAGTTCTGTCGGATACCCGATAATTGCATCCGCATGGGCCTGCTCCAGTTCCGTTCTCTCACGAAATCCCCAGAGCGCCCCCACCGTAAATGCTCCGGCTCTCTTACCGGTCTGCATGTCGGTTGCCGTATCTCCGAGATAGAGAATCTCTCCTGCCGAAAGACCGAGCTGTTCCAGGATTCGAAAGACCCCCTCCGGGCTTGGTTTGATTGCCACACCCTCCATCTGCCCTCGTATCACGTCAAAGCAGTCTTCTCCAAAAAGTGAATGAATGACACGGACGGTCTCCTCATGCGGCTTGTTGGACAGGACGGCGATCCGCACCTTTCTCTCCTTCAGTTTTTGAAGCAATTCCTCGATGCCGCTGTAGGGCTTCACCCGGTACATGCAGTTCTCCCGGAAAATCTCCCGATACCGCGCAAAGGCAGCTTCGAAATACTGCTCCTGGGCTTCCTCCTGTAAAGTCTGTGCCTCCTCGGGTGAAAATTGCCCTCCGGTCTTCTCCCGCAATCTCTCCAGTGCCCCCGCCCGTATGGCACGACGGATCAGATTGGCAGCACCGTCCCCCACGAAATATTTATACTGATCAATTGTAAACGGCCCGAAGCCGAAAGGCTCCAGTGCAAGATCCGAACAATACTTCATACTTGCAATGGAGTCGGATAGCGTTCCGTCCAAGTCAAAAATCACTGCTTTCTTCATGGATCATCCTTTCTGACGGATCCTCTGTCCTGACGTTTTTTGTCCTGACTACATCTCCGTCATGTACTTCTTCATCTCCTGATAGAGTCTGCCCACCGGAAGGCCCACCACATTATTGTAATCGCCCTCAATTCCCGCAACATAGCGGGCACAGAATCCCTGTATCCCGTAGGCACCGGCTTTGTCTTTGCAATCGCCTGTCCGTACGTAGCCCTCAATCTCTTCCTCTGTCATGGGAAAGAAGGTTACCCGCGTACACTCATGAAAGGAATGCTCCACTCTGGGCATTTCTCTGCCATTTCCCACGCACAGGGTCACTCCGGTGTAAACCTCATGATCTCTTCCCTGCAGGGTTGTAAGCATTTCTTTTGCGTGTGCTTCACAGACCGGTTTCCCGAAAATTCGGCCGTCGCAGCTGACCACAGTATCCGCTCCGATGACCAGAAACTCTTCCCCGCAGGCACTCTCCTGCTCCTCAACGATGGAAGCATACACGGCACGTGCCTTTGTGGCAGAAAGCTCCTCCACCACCCGGTCAGGGCTGGTTGCATGGGTGATTTCCTGCGCCTTGCTCACCTTTACCAGAAAGTCGATTCCGATTTGTTCCAACAATTCCCGTCTGCGCGGGGATGCCGATGCAAGTATAACCCTCATTCGTCACTCTCCGTCATGGTGCATTTCCGGGATAAACACCCGGCTCTGCCCCTTATTTTCTTCTGTGCGCATTACTTTTTGACGCGCCTGTATACAGAATTCCTCCTGGGAGCTGATTCGCTTCCTGCCTCGTCTGTCCGGCTTTTCATAGGATCCGTCCGGCTTGAGCACGGAGGCCTTCACATTGTCCGCAAGCTGAAGCTGCAGGATGTCATACAGCTCTTCCCGAAGTCTCTCATCCTCCACCGGGAACAGAATCTCCACTCTGCGCTCCAGATTGCGGGGCATCCAGTCCGCACTGGAACAATAAATCTCCGGATGGTCATTGTTGGCAAAATAGAAGATGCGGCTGTGCTCTAAAAAACTCCCCACAATGGAGCGTACGGAAATATTCTCCGACACGCCTGGAATTCCCACCTTCAGGCAACAGATTCCCCGCACAATCAACTCGATTCGCACTCCCGCTGCCGACGCCCGGTAGAGTGCCGCGATGATGTCGGGATCGCAGAGTGAATTCATCTTTGCAATGATTGTGGCGGGGCATCCCTCCCTTGCATAACCGATCTCCCGCTCAATCAGATACAAAAACCGATCCTTGAGCCACAGTGGTGCCAGGGACAGCTTATTCCAAAAGAGGGGTTCCGAATACCCTGAGAGCATATTGAATACGGCGGTCGCATCCTCGCCGATGGTCTCTGCGCAGGTGAACAGACCGATATCCGTATAAAGCTTTGCCGTAGCGTCGTTGTAATTGCCGGTACCAAGATGCACATAGCGCCGGATGCCGTCTTCCTCTCTGCGAACGACCAGCGTGATCTTCGAATGCGTCTTAAGCCCCACCAGGCCATAAATCACATGACAGCCGGCCTTCTCCAGCATCCGGGCCCAGACGATATTATTCTCCTCGTCAAACCGTGCCTTTAACTCCACCAGCACCGTTACCTGTTTGCCGTTTTCTGCAGCCTGTGCCAGCGCGGCGATGATCGGGGAATTGCCGCTGACACGATACAGGGTCTGTTTGATCGCCAGCACATCCGGATCGACCGCGGCCCGGCGGATAAAATCCACCACGGGCGTAAAGGTCTGGTACGGATGATGCAACAGGATATCCCCTTTGCGGATCTGTTCAAACAAATCGCACCCGGGAGTAAGTCCCGGCACCTGGGCAGGTTCGTGGGCAGGTGCCTTCAGATGGGAGAAGCCCTCCAACCCGTATAATTTCATGCACACCGTAAGGTCCAGCGGACCGTCGATGGCATAGATATTCTGTTCTTCAATGTGCAGCTCCCTGCGGATGAATTTCAACAGGTGTCTGTCGATTCCTTCCTCCACCTCCAGGCGAATCGCCTCGCCCCACTGCCTCTTCTTTAACTGCTTTTCAATCTCCTTCAAAAGATCCGCAGCCTCATCCTCCTCGATGGTCAGATCCGCATTTCGCATGATGCGGAAGGGATGGGCGCAGACAATGTCATAATTCAAAAAGAGCTTATGAATGTTTCTTTCAATAATCTCCTCCAGAAGAATCACACGTGTTCCTTCCTCACAGGGAAGTGTCACCACACGGCTTAACACCCCGGGAACCTGAACCATGGCAAATTCCAGATCATCCTCCCCGTTCTTCTTACGCACCATAGCACCGATATTTAAGGACTTATTGCGAATTAAGGGGAAGGGTCTGGAGGAATCCACCGCCATGGGTGTCAGAACCGGGTAGACATTTTCCTCAAAGTATCCGTCCACATAAGCCGCCTCCCGATCGCTTAACTGCTCGTGGCGGCGTACGATGGAAAGACCGTTTTTCTCCAAAAGCGGCAGAAGCGACCGGTTAAATGTGGAATATTGCAGATCCACCAGTTCATGGATTGCCGTATTGAGCTCACGCAGCTGCTCGGAAGGCGTCATACCGGAGATATCCCGCTTTTCATATCCCGCATTAACCATATCCTTTAAGGATGCCACACGAATCATAAAAAATTCATCCAGATTGGATGCCGTAATACTCAAAAACTTCAGTCGCTCGAAGAGCGGAATACTCTTATCCCGTGCCTCCGCCAACACACGATGGTCAAAGCGAAGCCAGCTCAACTCCCGGTTGGTATAGTAGGCGGGATCCTTAAAATTGATCATATCCTCCGCCGCTTTCTTTCCATTCTTACTCGTTCTCTCAGCCATGACGATCTCCTAAAATGATTTCTTTTGTTTCAACACGGGCTGCAGGCTGAAAACCTCCGCAAAAAACTCCGCAGCACTCTCAAACGCACGATTCTCCAAAGTGATGTCCTCCATCGTATCCGCCACAAGTACCAGTTCATCATCCTTCATTCCGGCCTTCAGACCTTTCATTTTCTCCTTGTGGCTTCGATCCAGACTGCTTGCCAGTCGAAGAATTGCGGTCAGCTTGGAAACGGTCAGATAGGTCTCTCTGTCCGCCCAGATCTCAGAGGATCCCTCCTGCCCGTAATAGACGAACTTACTGTGATAAAACCGCACAATATTGGCCACCATCTCGCGTTCCGCGTGGGACAGACCGATGATCTCCGTGGCCATGATAATGTTGTAGGATGTCTCACCGATGTTGACAAGACTGATGTATTTCCCGCAATCATGCAAAATGGCTGCCAGCGTAAGATAAAGCCGTTCCCGCCTGCCGAGACCGTGTACCTTCTTCATACTGTCAAAAATCGTGGTGGCAATCCTCTCCAGCGTCTCCGCGCGCTTTCTGCTGCCCATATAGCGCTTGCTGATTCCCTTCGCGCAGGCCACGATATCCCGCTCAAAATCATGCTCTCCGCGGAACATCTTGATCTTCTCCGCATATTCGTAAGCAATCCCGTCGCAGAGAGTTACCCCCGGCACCCAGATATTCACCGCTCCCATCAACTGTGCGATTCTTCCCACCAGCACGGCACTGATAAATACCAACGCGCCCTTTTCCTCCGACACTCCCATCTGTGCCGCATTCTGCCGCGCACTGGTGCTGCGCACACTGCTCACCATGCTGCGGAATTCCTCCGCACCGATCACGGTTCTGTCGGGATTTCCGCCCGCTCTGTGTATCATCCAGGGTGAGACATAGTCATCGATCACGATGATATTGTTGATCTCACGATCCTTCAGATACAGCTTTTTGTAGGTGCTCAACTGCGCCATCGCCAGTTCGTCGATCCATTCTTCCAGTCTTGCGTTACCGGCCCTTAAGGAGTGGAGCTGTTCCTGGATGCGCAGAACCCCAAGCCGCAGATTCTGGGTGGAAACCAGCGTGTCATTGTCAAAAAGTGAAAGCTGGATACTTCCGCCGCCGATTTCCACAACGGCAGTCTTCTGTTCGATGATCCGCCGAAATTCCTCTCCCTTGGAGGCCACGGATTTATAACCCAGGAAGCGCTGTTCGGAATTGCTCAAAACTTCAATCGTAATCCCTGTTCTCTGCCTGATCTGGTCCAGAATCGTTATCGAATTCTGCGCCTCGCGGATGGCGCTGGTGCCGTAAGCCTTATAGGCCTCCACCCGGTAGGATTTCAAAATTTCGGAAAACTCATGTAGCGTGCGGCAGAGCTCATCCATCTTCTCACTGCCGATCTTGCCCTTCGCGTAGGTGTCACTTCCCAGATCCACATTGCGTCGGATACAATCAATTTCCCGTATATGGTCTTTGCCGGAAAATTCATAAATCTTCAGGATCAGTTCAAAGCTGCCCACATCGATTGCTCCAAAGGTTCTGACTGCCATCGTCCGTCCTCCCGATTCCGTTTTTTATTGCCTGCTCCTCTGCTTTACTGCAGACCAAGCAGATAATCCACAAACTGCTGCGCCGTTCGACCGGTCAGCCCACCGTGGCTCAATTCCCATTTGTTTGCTTCAGCCAGCAGCTCTTCCTCGTCCATTGCAACGCCATTTCGGTGAGCCAGCTGGGTGACAATCTGCTGGAACTGTTTTTTGTCCGGGGAACCGAAATAAATGGTGACACCGAAGCGGTAAGCCAGAGACAATTTCTCCTGAACCGTATCGCCGGTGTGCATATCCTGGCGGATCTCCTCCTTGTCCGAGAAGTTTTCCCGTATCAGGTGGCGTCGGTTGGATGTGGCATAGATCAGGATATTTTCGGGCTTTTTCTCAAGTCCGCCCTCGATCACCGCCTTCAGATATTTATATTCCGTCTCAAATTCCTCAAAGCTCAAATCATCCATGTAGATGATGAAACGGTAATTGCGTTGTTTGATCTGCGAGATCACCGTATTCAGGTCCTGAAATTGATGCTTGTATACTTCGATGATGCGCAGTCCACGATCATAATATTCATTGGCGATTGCCTTTATGCAGGAGGATTTGCCGGTTCCCGCATCGCCGAACAACAGGCAGTTGTTGGCCTTTTTGCCCGCTACAAAGGCATCGGTATTGTCCGTCAGTTTCTTTTTTTGCAGTTCATACCCCACCAGATCATTCAATTTCACATGGGCAATGTTAAGAATCGGACGCACCTGTACACCACTGTCCTCATGTTCGATCCGAAAGGACTTGTGAAGTCCGAACTTGCCCACACCGTACTCCGCATAAAAACGGGTCAGATGCCGCTTCATCTCCTCCGCACAGCCACACTGCGCCATATCCTGCGCAAGCTCGCAGATCCGGTGGCAGATTCGGGTGTTGTAGACCTTACTCTCCTGACTGCTGCTCTGATACGACCGGATCATTGCAAATTCCGGCACGTCAAGCCGATTCATCATGGGTTCAAAGTCATAATGGAAAAACTCCCGGAAGATCTCAATATCATGCAGAGCCGCTTCATTGATGCTCCCTACAATCTCTCCCCGCATCTCACAGCCCAGACTGTAGCTGTTTTCATGGTTTACCAGGAGATTCGTCAGATAATCGTGCCAGAGGTTCCCATAGAATCCGTAATGCCCTGCCATATCGATCAACTCATGCAGACAGCTGTATAAAGCGTTTCGAACTTCCTCAATTCCGCCGCTTTCATAATCCCGGATCAGCCGCGCCATGCGGGCGAGCAGCTCACCTTCCTCAAAATTCCTGTAAACAATTAATTCCTGTTCTCTCATAGTTAAATAACCCTTGTTATTGTTTAATAATTTCCCAAGATCTTCATATTGCGCGCCTCGTCCCGCAGTCCCCGAAGTGCATTCTTCACCGCGCTGTCCGCCAGATTCCCTTCAAAATCAATAAAGAAGCGATATTCCCAGGTGCGTCCGGGGATGGGGCGGCTTTCAATCTTGGTCATATTCAGATTGTTGTAAATGAAATGGGACAGCATGTGGTACAGAGAGCCGCTCTCGTGGGGGACTTCAAAGCAAATACTGATTTTCCCGGCGTTTGAGCGAAAGATCTTCTGGTTCGTAACGATAATGAACCGGGTGGAGTTATCCTCCGAATTGTTGATTCCTTTCTTCAGAATCTCCAGTCCGTAAATCTCGCCTGCCAGTGCACTCGCCACGGCTGCCTGTGTCCTGTCTTTCTCCTCGGCGACCTTTCGTGCCGCAAAGGCATTGTTCTGCATACTGATCTGACGCCAGTCATGGTCTGCCAGATACCGCGCACTCTGCATCAGCGACTGAGGGTGGGAATACACCGTGCGGATCTCTTCGATCTTCGTTCCGGGAAGTCCCAAAAGACAATGCTCGATGGGAATGATTTGCTCCCCAACAATATAATTCTCATACTCCATCAACAGGTCATAGATTTCGCTGACTATACCCGCTGTGGAATTTTCAATGGGCAGAACGGCAAAATCCGCGCTCCCCTCGTCAATGGCACTCATGGCATCCCTGAAAGTATCCACATGGAATCCGTTTACCTGATCTCCAAAAAAGCGCATCATTGCCGCCTGAGAATAGGCTCCCGCAGCGCCCTGGAAAACCACTCTCGCCGTCCCGGTCTCAAGCTCATCCACCCCGATAAAGGGAAGCTTTCCAAGACTCCCCCGGGCAGTCAGCATCTGATACTGCAGTTTACGGCTCATGGACATGATCTGCTCAAACAATTCCTCAATTCCGTGACTGTTAAACTCATTGTGGGTAAGGGATTTGACCTTTGCAAGCTTCTCCTGTTCCCTTGTCCTGTCAAACACCTTTTTGCCCGTCTCGATCTTGTACTCGGCAACCTGGCCGCAGATCTCCATCCGTTTCTCATAGAGTTCCACAATCTGTGCATCAATCTTGTCAATACTGTCCCGCAGGGAAAGTAGGTCTGTCATAATCTGCTCCTTTTCTTCAGCACTTTAATGCGTAAATGTTTCTTTCTATTGTACTCCAAAACCCACTTGATAGCAAGTGGCAGGAAGCGTATACTGTAGGTAGAATCCAAGTGGAGGGACACGCCATGACAAACCGAAAAACCAAAATCATTCTTGCCATCCTGGTACCCCTTTTCTTTCTGGCTGCGGGACTTACGATCTTTCTGTCCAATCGGGTCAAAATGAATCCTGCGGGCACCGTTGGAAACACGGCAGGCAATTTAAATAACGGCGGTTATTTTGTGGAATACAACGGAACCGTCTACTTTGCAAACGCCTACGACAACGGTGCGCTTTACACCATGAATCCGGACGAATCCGGGATAAAAAAACGGGGCAGTGTCTCTGTGTGCAACCTCCTGGCGGGAGGAAGCTATCTCTATTATTTTCAGATGGGAGCCTCCGGTGATGCGGGACTGGGCTTCATACGCTCCGCCAAAACCTTCAACCGGTGCGATCTAAACGGCGGGAATATAACCGGTCTTCTGCAGGATGTAGTCATCGACGCGCAGCTTGTGGACAATTACCTCTACATGCAGGTTTCTCAGAAGGGGAAGCTTCGGTTCATCAAAATGAAGATCGACAAATCCGAAACCGTGGATCTTGCCGACTATATCATCAATCCCGCCTGCGCCCGGGACGGCGTGATCTATTACAACGGCACACAGGAGGATCACTATCTGTATGCCTTAAACACAGCCAATGATGTTGCCTCCGTGGTGTGGCGGGGCAATCTCTGGAATCCGGTTCTGGAAGATGACTTCTTCTATTATCTGGATGTAGAAAATGATTACCGGCTCTGTCGCTACTCCCTCTCCCGGGATACGGTGGAGGTTCTGACCAATGACCGGGTGGACTGTTTTAACGTTGGAAGCGGATACATCTACTATCAGAAAAACGACAGTGCCGCTCCGCAGCTTCGATGCATGCGGACAGACGGCACCGGTAATACAGTCGTTGCAGAGGGTATTTACACCAACATCTGCATGAGTTCACAATATGTATATTTCCAGGAATTCGGAATAGATAACACTTGTTACCATTCATGGATCGGCACTGCGGATTACAGTGAGTTCACCGCTGCCAGGGACGCTGCACTCCGATGAAAGCAGGTCTCTCCAGCCCCCCAAGGCGATGCCACGGATACTGCGTCACTCTTCAATATGATCAAGTCCCTGGCTGAGAATGGTCACGATATGAGCATCTGCCAGCGAATAAAAGATGGTTTTTCCCTCTCTTCTGTTCTTCACAAGATCCATCTGCTTTAGGACGCGGAGCTGATGGGATATGGCAGACTGGGACATTCCCAGAAGCATTGCAATGTCATAGACACACATCTCCGAACACAACAGGACATACAAAATCTTTAATCTTGTTGCATCTCCGAATACCTTAAAGAAATCCGCAAGATCCGTCAATTCCTCCTCGGGCGGCATCTTTTCGTCGATCTTTCGGATGGTCTCCCGATCCGCACTGATAAAGTCATTCTCCATCATTTTCATTCTCCTTAACAACCATAGCCAAAAGCTCCGATATTGTCTTACCCAGTACCGGATGTCTCAAATGGGGTGCCAGTTCCGAGAGCGGCTTGAGCACGAAGTAGCGATTCTGCATATCCACATGCGGAATGATCAGATCAGACTGCTCATACACATCCTTGTCGTAGAACAGAATATCCAGATCCAGTGTCCTGGGGCCCCAGTGAATCAGGCGTTCCCTTCCCGCATCCGCCTCAATCTGATGCAGGAACAGGAGAAGCTCCTCCGGTGTATACAGCGTCTCAAGTTCAATCGCTCCGTTTAAGAAGGGTGCCTGCTCAACGCCACCGTAGGGTTCTGTCTCCAATAGGGAGGAACAGCGCACCTTTCGAATGTCTGCTGAATTGTTCAGTGCCAAAAGAGCCCCCTCAATATATGCATTGCGATCCCCCATGTTCGAGCCTACGGAGAGGTAAACCTTATGCCAGCCTCTGTGAATTTTGACGGAGACATTGTGAAAAGGAAGCCTTATGGGTGCCTCCGGCTTACAGATCTCGGCGTCAATTGCGTTTATTAAAGGGAAATTTAACAAAAGGTCCTGTGTCATCTTCTCAGCCGCCGCCTCAATCAGTTTACAGGTATGTACCCGCATCCAGTTGTGCACAAACTGACAAACCGTTCCATAGTCGACGGAAAGGGACAATTCATCGGAGAGCCCGGCTCTGCGCGCATCCACATACAGCACCAGATTGACGTAAAATGTCTGTCCGATCTTATTTTCCTCGGGATATACCCCGTGATAAGCGTATACCTCCAGTTGGTCAATCCGAATCTCGTCCATACCCTACCCCCAGACTTCTTTTGCCTTTATAAGCTCTCCAAAATCGCTTCTGCCATGCGAACCGCGCGCACATTTTCCTTCACATCATGGACCCGCACAAATGCGCAGCCCTTCATCACCGCCATAACTGTGGTCACCAGCGTTCCCTCCAGCCGCTCCTGTACCGGAAGATCCAGTGTCAGTCCGATCACGGATTTGCGGCTGCATCCCAACAGAATCGGATAGTTTAACAGACGAAACATCTCCAGATGCTTGATCACCGAGAGATTGTGCTCCCGGGTCTTGCCGAATCCTACACCGGGATCCAGAATAATCCGGTCATCCGCAATTCCGGCCTTCTCCGCAATCTGAAGGGTCTGCGTCAGGTCGAGTGTCATATCCTCCAGGAAATTGTGGTAGACGGCCTCCTTGCGGTTATGCATCAGGCAACATGCAGCCCCGGATCCGGCAATCACGGACGCCATTTTGTCGTCCCATTTCAGTCCCCAGATATCATTGATCAGATCCGCACCCGCCTTCAGGCCTTCCTCCGCCACCGCGGATTTGTAAGTATCCAGTGAAATCGGAACGTCAAATCTGGCCTTCACAGCCTCGATCACGGGCACCACCCGTGCAATCTCCTCCTCATCGGACAGAAGTGTGTATCCGGGCCTGGTGGATTCTCCGCCGATATCCAAAAGCGTCATGCCCTCCTTAAGCATCTCCTCCACATGCTTAAGCGCGCGGTCCATATCATTCCACTTTCCCCCGTCCGAGAAAGAGTCCGGCGTCACATTCAGAATGCCGCAGACATAGGTATGATGTTGTGTATCAAACTCACGATTACCGATCTTCATAGGATCCCTTCCTCCTCAAAACCTAATAAAGGATGCAGCTGTTTTTCTTTTCTGCATCCCAATTGCATTGGCACTGTGCCTCACAGGCAAAACAGGCTCTGCCTGCCTTATCCGCCCGATAGAGGATTCCCCGCAGGCCGGTTTCTTCCACCGCCCCGCCATCCCGATGATGGAGAATGGCGTCAATGATAACACTCGTTTCTTTATCATCAAAACCGCATTCCCGCAGGATTGCAGGGGCGATCTCAGCGCTTGCTTTCTCGTGGGATTGCCCAACCTCATACTGCACATGTCGCCCGAGATCATGCAGAAGTGCCGCCGCGTAGATCAGTTCCTTATCAATCCCCAGGTTTTCCTCCAGATTGATAATCACACCGATGCGCGCAACGTCCAGAAAATGAGTCATTCCGTGTCTGCAGAAAATGCGGTTCTCCTCGGCGACCTCATTTTCGTGCAGGTGGTGTAAAAACAAATTATGATTTAATATTTTATCTATTCTGTCCATTTACTCTTCCGGCGCTCCGTATTCGTCCAGCGCTTTGTTCCCCTCTGTATTTCCCATTCGAAGCATCCGGAAGAAACGATTCTGAAGCTTCTCATTGTCACAAAATTCCCCTCTCGTGGCACAGGTGACTGTCTTGCT
This sequence comes from uncultured Lachnospiraceae bacterium, assembly GCA_945833775.1. GTDB lineage: Bacteria > Bacillota > Clostridia > Lachnospirales > Lachnospiraceae > Acetatifactor. The sequence continues at coordinate 11,135 of CAMAGI010000027.1, read as the reverse complement.
GCCGGGTTTCTTGATCCCGCGCATGGTCATGCACATATGTTCCGCCTCCACCACAACCATCACGCCCCTGGGAGCAAGGCATTCCATGACGGCATCCGCAATCTGTGCCGTCATCTGCTCCTGAATCTGGGGGCGTCTGGCGAACACCTCCACGGTTCTTGCAAGCTTGCTCAGCCCCACGACCTTTCCGTCAGGGATGTAAGCCACATGGGCATGCCCGAAAAAGGGCAGAAGATGATGTTCACAAGTGGAGTAGAACACAATATCCCGCTCCAGAACCATCTCACTGTTCTCGGCTGTAAAAACTTTTGAAAGGGGAACGGACGCATCCTCATCCATTCCTCCGTATATTTCATCGTACATACGGGCAATCCTCTCCGGAGTTTCCCGCAAGCCCTCTCTGTCTACATCTTCACCGATGGCCTCCAGAAGCATCCTGACCGCTTCCTGCACCTTTTTGTGATCTACCATAGTCTTTCCTTTCTTTTACCGCTTCCGTAAGTCTTCCCAGGAAGGAGAGCGATCCGAAAGCCAGTATGACATCCTCTTTGCCGGCCAGAAGATAGGCCATCTCCACGGCCTCCTCCAGACTTGCAGCTGCCGTCACATTCCCGTGTACCCGGGAAACCGCGGTAGCCAGTTCGTACGCCGACAGCGCTCTGGGGTTGTCCGGCGTCGCGACGGTGATGATCGGATCCGCATATTTGTGCGTGATTGCGATCACCCGCTCGTACTCCTTATCCCTCAACATTCCCATTATATAGACAATTCGCTTATTTGTAAAATAAAATTCGATGGAATCTGCCAGTTTGCGCGCTGCATCTTCGTTATGCGCCCCATCGATCACAAAGAGCGGTTTTTCGGAAATCACCTGGAACCGACCGGGCCATCGGGCGGTTAAGAGGCCCTTTCGCAGAGCCGTCTCCGTTACCGGAAAGCCTGCATCCGACAGCGCTTCTATCACACGCACCGCCAGCACCGCGTTTTCAATCTGATAACGGCCCGCCAGAGAGATCGTCAGTTTCCGATAGGAATCGATGTCAAAGGACTGACGCTTCCAGCCATAGCGGATATGGACAGCCTCCGCCGGATCCGCGGTCAGCACCCTGCAACCGCACTGCTTCGCCTTCCCGGCAATGACGGCTTGCGCCGCCGGGTCCTGGCGCAGCGTAACCACCCGGCAGCCGGGCTTAATGATTCCCGCCTTCTGCCGGGCGATCTGTTCCAGCGTATCTCCCAGAAACTGCATATGATCCATGCTGATTGAGGAAAGAACCGCCACCTTGGTGTTGGTGATCAGATTGGTCGAATCCTGTTCCCCGCCCATACCGGCTTCCAGTACGACAATATCACATTTTTTCTCCAGGAAATAGCAAAATGCCAGTGCCGTCTCCGCTTCAAATGCCGTGGGATGTGAGAACCCTTCAGAAGCCATGTCCTCACAGGCTGCTTTGACCTGATCGAACAGCCGTCCCAGACAGGCCTGGGAAATCGGTCTTTGATTGACCTGGATGCGCTCACAATACTGAAAGATCGTGGGCGAAATATATCTTCCCACCCGATATCCGGCGCATTGCAATACGGTGGACACAAAACTCAAGGTACTGCCCTTTCCGTTGGTCCCGGCAATGTGGACAAAGGCCAGCTTGTCCTGTGGGTTCCCCAGCCTTCTGCACAGTTCCCGGATTGTATCAAGTCCGGGAACAACCCCGTATTTTTTTAAAGAATCCACATATTCCAAAGCTTCCCTGTAATTCATTTTTTTGCCTCACATGCTCTGTCAGATTTCCTGCATATTTTACGTCCGATACGGTAACGCTATCCGTAGATAACCCGAGTTTCTTTCAGAAAGGACGACCATGTTCCACAATCTAGCCAAACTCCCACGCAATTTCTTTCGCTGCGGCCTCGCCGGGTGGTGTATGGAAATCTGTTATACTTCTGCCACATCCCTTTGCAAAAGGGATTTTCGTCTGCGCGGCATCACTTCCCTCTGGATGTTTCCCATCTATGGAAGCGCCGCGTTCTTACGACCGCTCTTTGCCCGCCTGAAAAACCATTCTGTGCTGGTCCGGGGGCTTACGTACATGTCGCTGATTTTTTCCACGGAATATCTGTCCGGGCGGCTTCTGCGCTCCAGAGGTCTGTGCCCCTGGGATTACAAAGGCTGCCGTTTTCAGATTGACCGCCTGATCCGGCTGGACTTTGCCCCGCTCTGGTTTGGTGCCGGTCTGTTTTTCGAGCGACTGGTCACGGATAAAAACAAATGAGCAGGCCGTAAAAACCCTTATGCCACAAGGACAGGCCCGTGACAGGCCCGTCCTTGTCAAAAAATCGATCATTCAATCCGTCAATTACTCCATGTCGTCTATCTCTTCCATCGCGCCGGATCCGATATCCAGCATGTTGACGGTACGCCTCTTTAAGCGCGCCCGCTCAGACTCCTGCAGGATATATTCCTTCACCTCTTTGGAGTGCTTGATATGGGAAAGTATCAGCTTGCTGTGCGTAGTATCACCCGTATAGCATACCACCGTGCCCAATCCGAACAACTTCTCGCAAAGATTCGCGGTACGCTCCACATCCTGTACCTTATACATATAGCAGTCATTTTCCACGGAGGTAAAGAAGCCCTCGTACACCGTGATCATATCTTCCCGAATCTCATACTTGGTAAAGGTAAAGGGAAGTCCGAAAAACAGCCATCTCTTCCTCTCCGTAAAGGCAATCGTGCGACTCTCCTGTTCCATAGTAAATCCTCCTGTGTCTTTTCCTGTATCTATTATAGTTGATGTGCCCCCCGAATGCAAACTTTTCTGCAAATCCGCGCCGAAATTTTATTGCGTGATATCCGTCCCCGTGGTATCATATTTACAGTTTTAGGAAATCATACACAAGGAGGTTATCACCATGACCGCTAAGGAATGCATCGTCGGACGCAGAAGCATCCGTCAGTTCACCGATCAGCCCGTTTCCCATGAAATACTGGAGGATATCATCTCCACCGCTTCCTTCGCTCCCAGCTGGAAGAACACGCAGATTGTACGCTATATTGCCGTTGAGGGCGAGAAGAAGGCTGCCCTCGCAAAATGCACCAAAATCTGGGCAGGCAACGGTGCCATCATGGAGAATGCCCCCATGGTAATTGCCGTGACGGTTATCAAAGGTCGCTGCGGATATGAGAGAGACGGTTCTTTCTCCACCGTGAAAGGCGATTCCTGGCAGATGTATGATGCCGGCATTGCAAGTGAAGCCTTCTGTCTCGCGGCATATGAGCAGGGTCTTGGCACCGTGATCATGGGTCTTTTCGACGTTGCCGATGCGGAGGCTGTTCTTGAGATCCCCGAGGACAGAGAACTCGTCGCTCTCATTGCCGTCGGTCATCCCGCGGTTTCCCCTGAGGCTCCCAAGCGCAAGGGCGTTGCCGATTTGCTCACCTACATGAACTGACAATTCGAAAGCCGAAGACTTTTCTCTTCGGCTTTCTCTATGAAGAAAACAAAAAGGAGTAATACCATGAGACATCTGATGAGTCCTCTTGATTTCGACACGAAGGAACTGGACGAGCTCTTTGATCTGGCCCGTGATATCGAAGTCAACCCCGAAAAATATGCCCATGCCTGCGACGGCAAGATACTGGCGACCTGCTTTTACGAGCCCAGCACGCGCACACGTCTGAGCTTTGAATCGGCAATGACACGTCTCGGCGGACGCGTGATCGGTTTTTCCGATGCCAATTCCTCCTCTGCCGCCAAGGGCGAGAGTGTCAGTGATACCATCCGCGTCATCTCCTGCTATGCGGATATCTGTGCGATGCGTCACCCCAAGGAGGGTGCTCCCATGGTTGCCGCCGACAAATCCCTGATTCCCGTGATCAATGCCGGAGACGGCGGTCACCAGCACCCCACCCAGACCCTCACGGACCTTTTGACCATTCGCAATCTGAAAGGTCGACTGGACCATTTCACCATCGGCTTATGCGGGGATTTGAAGTTCGGACGCACCGTACACTCCCTCATCCATGCCCTGGTTCGCTATGAGGGAATACGCTTCCTCTTCATCTCCCCCGAGGAGCTTCGCGTACCGGACTACATTACCGATATGCTGCGCGAGAAAAACATTCCCTTCGAGGAGGTCATCCGTCTGGAGGATGTCATGCCCGAGCTGGATCTGCTCTACATGACCCGTGTTCAGAAGGAACGTTTCTTCAACGAGGAGGATTACGTGCGACTGAAAGATTTCTACATTCTCACCCCCGCCAAGATGGAGCTTGCAAAAAAGGATATGCTGGTTCTGCATCCCCTCCCCCGTGTCAACGAGATTTCCGTGGAGGTGGACGAGGACCCGAGGGCGGCATACTTCAAGCAGGCCCAGTACGGTGTCTATGTGCGAATGGCTCTGATCCTGACTCTCCTTGGTCTCACCAATCAATAACGCACGTTACAGAAAGGATTTGAAACAATGTTAAATGTAGGTAAAATCGAAGAAGGTTTTGTTTTGGATCACATCAAGGCAGGCAGAAGCCTGGACATTTACGAGCATCTGCAGCTGGATAAGCTGGACTGCACCGTTGCAATCATCAAGAATGCCCGCAGCAATAAGATGGGCAAGAAGGATATTCTGAAGGTGGAATGCGATATTGATATGCTGGATCTGGATGTTCTTGCCTTTATCGATCACAATATCACAGTGAACGTCATCAAGAACGGTGAAATCGTTGAAAAAAAAGATCTGGTACTTCCCAAAAAGATCAAAAACGTCATCAAGTGCCGCAATCCCCGCTGTATCACTTCCATCGAGCAGGGACTGCCGCACATTTTCGTGCTGGCCGATGAATCCAAAGAAATCTATCGCTGCCAATACTGTGAAGAAAAATATCGGGAGTCCGAGAAGTAAATCCGCTCCCTCTCCGGTACCCGGGCGCTCAGTTGCCGCACTCCACACTGATCCGATTGAAGATCCCCATGATCTCCTCCGTATCAAGCTGCTTTTTCTGTGCGCCCGCCTTATCCAGGATCACCTTTCCCTCGTGCATCATCAGAAGTCTGGTCCCGTATTCCACCGCATATCGCAGATTATGGGTAACCATGATGGTAGTCACTTTCTTCTCCCGTACCACACGGTCTGTAAGTTCCATAATGATCTCCGCAGTTTTGGGATCAAGCGCAGCCGTATGCTCATCCAGAATCAGGAAATCAATCGGCGTCATTGTCGCCATCAAGAGGGCCAGAGCCTGCCTCTGCCCACCGGAAAGAGACCCCACCTGCACTCCCAGCTTATCCTCAAGACCGAGATTTAAGGGGCGAAGCATCTCCCGATACGCCTCCGTGCGGGCTTTATTGACGCCCCGCCCGAGATTGTAGGGTTTTCCTTTGTTGTCCGCAAGAGACAGATTCTCCAGAATCGTCATCGCAGGACAGGTTCCCTTGGCGGGATCCTGGTACACTCTCCCGATGCGACGCTGGCGGATGTAATCTTTCCTGGGCGTTATATCCTGACCGCCCACCAGTATTTTTCCCCCGTCTACATCAATGCTCCCACAGATGATGTTGAGCATGGATGTCTTACCGGAGCCGTTGGATCCGACAACGGAAACAAATTCACCGCCCTCTATGGTCAGATTAAAATCCTTGAAAAGACAGAGTTCGTTCACCGAACCGGGATTATAGTTTTTGGAGATATTGACAAGTTCCAGCATTCTACTTTCCTCTCTTTCGATCCATACTCACAACAAGAATCACTAAGAACAGGGTTGCCGTGATCAGCTTGATCGCATTCGCATCGATTCCCGCAAACATGGCAAGCGCCACGCACGCCTTGTAAAGGATAGAACCGATTATGACTCCGGAGGTCACACGCAGGAATGTGGCATGCTTGAAAATGCTGGTACCGATGATCACACTGGCGAGACCGATGACCACAGCACCGGTTCCGATGGAAATCTCGAAGCCGCGCTGCTGCTGGGCGTAAATGCATCCGCTGAGTGCCACGAGGCCGTTGGCGATGGAGAGACCCACAATTTTCACAAGCCCCTTATCGACGCCCAGGCTGGTCACAATGGTATCATTATCTCCCACCGCCCGCAGAAGAAAGCCCGACTTGGTATGCATATACCAGTCCAAAAGATATTTAGCGACCAGCATGATGACGAAGATGATCAGAACAGTCTTGAAATCCGCCAACGCCCCGGTAAAAATTCCGTTGATGAAGGCATTGTCAAAAATACTCTCCTTGTTAAAGATCGGAACATAGGCCGAGCCGGCAATCCACAGATTGATGGTGTAAAGTCCTGTCATCATAATAATTCCGGAGAGCAGGTCCCGAACCTTCAATTTGACGTGGATCAAGCCGGTGCACATTCCTACCAGCGCTCCCGCCAGAAAAGCAATCGGCAGGATAAGGATTGGCGGAATCGTGCTGCTACTGATTATGCGCACGGTAATGGCTGCCCCGAAGGGAAAGGAGCCATCCACCGTCAGATCCGGGAAATCCAATATTTTGTAGGTAATATACACGCCCAGGGCCAAAATCCCATAGATCATGCCTTGTTCCAGTACGCTCAAAATCAATGCCATCTCATCTTCTCCAATTCTGCCAGGATACAATTACTCGACAACGATCTCATCAAAGCTCTGATAAGCATCGGTACGGAAATTTTCGGGAAGTGCAAGACCAATCTTCTCTGCGGCTGCAAAGTTGACATACAGACTGGGCTCAGAGGTAACCTCAAAATTCATATCCGAAGCCTTTGTCTCCCCTTTCAGGACCTTCGCTGCCATATGGCCGGTCTGTCGTCCCAGTTCAAAATACTCCAGTCCCATGGATGCAACACAGCCTGCCTTCACCTGCTCCACCTCAGAACCAAACACGGGAATACCTGCCTTGTTTGCCTCCTCCAGAACCGTCTGAAGTGCGGTTACTACCGTGTTGTCGGTCAGGTTGGTTATGCAGTCCACTTTTGCACAAATATCTGCCGCCGCCAGGGATACTTCGCTCATTGCGGTGACACCCGCACTCACAATCTCAAAACCATAGTTTCCGGCAGCCGCCTCATACTGGGCAATGGTGCTCACAGAGTTCTCCTCGCTGGTCGTATAGATGATTCCGATGGTCTTCGCATCGGGAAGTACCTCGCGAATCATCTGAAGCTGTGCATCCACTGCCAGGGCATCGGAGGTTCCGGTCACATTGCCGACAGGAGAACCGTCTGCATTTGCAAGCCCTGCCGCTATCGGATCAGACACAGCGGTATAGATAACCGGAATATCCTTGTTCATGGTAGCATTGTATGCGGTGGTTGCGCTGGGGGTTGCGATTGCGCAGATCATATTCACCTTTTTGGTGACGAAATTGTTTGCGGTCAGGGCTGCGGTTCCGGGATCTGCCTGGGCATTTACATATTCGATTTTCAGATTCTCACCCTCTACGATTCCCTCATCCGCCAGACCGGCGATAAATCCCTCCCGGCAGTTGTCCAAAGATCCATGATCCGCAAATTGGGAAATACCCACGTTATAATCGGAACTATTTCCGCATCCGGTGAGCATGGCGAGAGCCATTCCTACGCTGATCAGTGTTGCAAGCACTTTCTTTTTCATCATTCAAATCCTCCTTTGGTGCGGTTTCATGCCGCATTTTGCGATTGTTGTGCATGTTTGCACGAAAAAACCGCCCCAAACATGCATTTACACATTTGAGACGGTAATAAACATTATCGCGGTGCCACTCAACTTGACAAGCCTTTCGCCTGCCCACTCATCGGGTACTTCATACCCTTCGGTCTGATAACGGGTCCGAATCCCGCCGACGTCTACTCGGTCACCGGGGATCTCCCCCGACTTCCTTTCAGGTCAGCCTCAAAAGTCCATTCGGCCAAAGCTCCTATACCGCCATTCCACCACCGGCGGCTCTCTGAAATAATCACTGAGGCTTACTTCTCTTTCTCACAGGTTTTTGTTTTTCTTTATCCTATTCCAGACCGGGCATTTTGTCAAGCGGAAATTTCAGCAAATCGTAAAATCACTTTGAACAGATCTCCGTCCACCACAATATCCAGGGTACCATTCTGAAGCTCCGTCAGGCTCTTCGTAATGGAAAGTCCCAGCCCGTTCCCCTCCATATGGCGGGATTTGTCCCCGCGCATAAAACGTTCCTCCAGCTCATGGGGATTGACATCCAACAGGTACTTGGACATGTTGCGGAAGGTAATCTCCACCTGACCGTTTCCATGCGTTACCGACAGGTATACACGGGTGTTCTCCAGTGAGTACTTGCAGATATTGTTTAACAGATTGTCGAAAATACGCCACAGATGCCGCCCGTCTGCCAGAATGTAAATACTCTCCTCCGGCTGGCGCACGATGTGCTCCAGACCCTTCTGTTCAAAACGCTTCTCATATTCACCCACAGCCTGGGTCAGCATGACACCGACCTCACAGGGAGCAAGTTCCACCTCAAGGTTTCCGGTTGTCGCCTTGGAGGCTTCCACCAGATCCTCCAGAAGTTTCTTGAGTCTGGCCGATTGCCGAAGTACAACGTCCGTATACTCATGAAACTTGGCGCGTTCCACCAGAATATAATCCCCTTCCGCATCGGCTCCCTGCTCCATATCGCCCAGAAGCCCTGCATAGTTGATGATGGAGGTAATGGGTGTCTTAATATCGTGGGAGACATTGGTGATGAGCTCGGTTTTCAGATGCTCACTCTTCATGCGCTCCTCCACTGCCTTGGCGATTCCCTGATTGATCCGGTTCAGATTCTCCCCATGGTCCTTGAGCGCACCGAACATTCCTCTGGTATCCACCTTCTCGGAAATCTTACCCTCCGCCAGCATCTCGCTGCCGTGCTGCAGTTTGTTACAAAGAATTGCCGCATAGGTCACCAGCCCAAAAAGCAGGATTTTCTCAAGCAACCAAAGGCTGATCAGTCCGCCGCCAATCTGATGTCTGCACAGCACCAGTCCGCAGAATTCCAGAAAGCAGATTGCGGCGTAGACAGCCTCCGCCTGCCAGATTAAGGGAAGCATCCGCAAAAAACCTGCCACGACACCTGCCACCCATCGGATCAGGCGAATGACCAGCCGAATCCCCTTGTAAAGGATTGTGTTGCGCCACCATCCCCCAACCTTAATTCGGGAAATAACCTCTGCGCAAAACAGCGTGCACCAGATCACCAGCGCCATTACAATCAGAGAAAGAATCAATGCATAAACGTAGTAATTACCGGTTGAAAAATCATGAAATACGGTTACAAAAGGCAATGCCGCAACCACCGCAAACACGCAGGTCAATAGATCAAACGGAACCGCTCCGATGGCACTGAGACTGTATCCGTCCACGCCCTTTTTGCGCCCCGCAAAACACATCAGGCACACGAAGGAGAGGATGCACAGCAGAATTCCACCCACCGCTATGAATGGAATTGCATATTGCAAATCCGCCAGATTGCGTGCTACCGTGTAGCTTGCCAGATATGAGTCACTGATGCCGTAGGTGGGATCCACATACAGCTTATAGACAACCTCTGTATCACCCCAGGAGTAGACACTCGACTGCGATGCTTCATTGCGCACCCAATTCATGCTCTCCCCATTGGAGAAAACAAGCGGTGTCTGAAAGATGAATCCCGACGGTTTGGTATCACTTCCCCACTGACAGTAATCACCTACATAGACACCCATATCCATATTATGCTTGTTGCAGTATTCCTTGATATAGTCATACTGCTCATACTGATACATATCCCGCATATATAAAAGGTCATCGGAAGCCTGCTCATACAGGAAATGACTCAGGGTGGATTCCCAGCTCTCCGTGTAAAATCCATCCTCGTACATAAGGACGGAAAGCATGACTCCCAGGCAGCCGACAAAGGTGGAAACTCCCAATACGAAATACAGAAACACCTTCATCGCTGTTCCCGCACCGCGCTTCTTTTTCGCCTGTTTCGAGCGTTCCCGACCCGACTTTTCCCGGTTTCGGGGGCTCCGCTCCCGCTCGGGCTCTTCATCGTATACTACCTCCCGATCATCCTTTTGTGTCACACCTCTATATCTTTCATCGGCATCCTGTGCCATCGCCTTATCCCTTCTCATCTGCTCATCCGTCATCTGAATTTCCTCACTTTCCACTTACTGATCGCTCGCATTTATAGCCCTGTCCCCATACAACCTTTAAGTATCTGGGCTCGGCGGGATCAATCTCTACCTTTTCCCGCAAATGTCTGATATGTACCGCAACCGTGTTCTCGCTGCCGTAGGGCGCATCGTTCCAAATTCTCTTATAAATCTCCTTCGGTGAAAACACCTGACCGGGGTTTTGCATCAAAAGTTTCAGAATCTCATATTCCGTGGGGGTCAGGGAGATCTCCTCACCGTCCAGATGAACGGTCTTCTCCTTGTCGTCCAGCTCAATTCCGCCCACCCGAAGGGTCTGCACGGGAGTTGTTCCGCTTCCCAGCTGCATGTAACGGCGCAGCTGCGATTTCACCCTGGCCAAAACCTCCACCGGACTGAAGGGTTTCGTGATATAATCATCCGCTCCCACATTCAGCCCCAGAACCTTGTCGGCATCTTCACTCTTTGCCGTCAACAAAATGATCGGAACATTGCTCTGTTCGCGAATTTTGACCATCGCCGAGATTCCGTCCATTTCCGGCATCATAATATCCATGAGCACCAGATGAATCTCTTCTCTCCCGATCACTTTGAGTGCCTCTTTTCCGTTGTACGCTTCAAAAAGAGTATAATTGTCATCGTGCAGATAGATCTTCAGTGCATTCACAATGTCTTTTTCATCGTCACAAATTAGTATATTGTACATTTTCTTCCTCCCATGATCCACATTATAGCGAATCACTCCTTAACATAAAATGAGCAAACACTTTAAGATTTCTTTAAGGTAAAAAAGGTCTGCCGCATGCACCACGACAGACCTTTTTTGACATATCCGGCTACTTTTTGTTTTTCTTCTTCACCTGCTCCTTCAATTCTTCAAAGGATTCCCTGAACTTTGGAGAGGTCATCGTAGGATTGGAACGGATCATATCTCTCTGGAAGAAATCTCTCAGCTTTGTTAAACTTTCATGGTCGACGATTACTCTCGTATACTTCGTCTTCAATTCACCAAGTTCTTCCG
>CAMAGI010000026.1 GCA_945833775.1 uncultured Lachnospiraceae bacterium | reverse complement strand
CGCACATTTCATTTGATCGGTGACCGGATTAGACAATCAGCTTTACTATACTTCGCTGTAATCGTCGGAAGAAGTGTCATCCGATGATTTGGAGGCGGTGGAAGAACCCTTAGCGCCTGCGGAAGGAGCTGCAATCTTGCCTCCCAGGAAACCGGAGAGCACGGCGGAGAGGTCAACACCGGTGGATGCCTTCAGGCCATCGGTTACCTGTACCACGGTTCCCATCACATCCTGCATCAGCCTTGCGGAATTGCCATCGCCGTACATGGTGATGCTGTCCACATTGGCAAGAGGAAGAGCAGCATTTTTTACAACCTCGGGGAGGGCTTTAAAGTACATCTCAAGGACAGCAGCTTCGCCCATTTTCTGCATGGCTTCGGCTTTTTTCTCAATACCTTCCGCCTCTGCAATCGCTTTTGCCCGGATGGCTTCTGCCTCGGCGAGACCGCGGGTGCGGATACCTTCGGCCTCCTGTTCCATGGAGTACTTCTTTGCCTCAGCCTGGGCTTTCATAGCCTCGGCTTCTTTCTCAGTCTCGAACTTCTGAGCTTCTGCCTCACGCTGGCGCTCGTAGAGTGCCGCATCGGCAGCCTGCTGCTTGGCGAATTTGTCTGCTTCGGCTTTTTTCTTGATCTGAGCGTTCAGCGCCTGCTCGGCAACCTCGGCTTCCTTCTGCTTCAGGAGAATCTCCTTTTCCTGCTTGGCAATGTTGGCGTTGGCTGTGGTGATTTCAACGGTTTTGCGCTGTTCCTCGGCCTGAATCTGGTATGCGGCATCGGCCTCCGCTTTCTTGATATCGGATTCCCGTTTCAGTTCTGCCTTCTGGATAGCCAGATCATTCTGCTTGCGGGCGATGTCTGCCTCGGCATTTACCTCAGCCTCGTTGGCTTCGCGTTTGGCTGCAGCCTGTGCCTTGGAGATCTCCTTCTCACTCTCGGCACGGGAGATGGCGGCATTCTTCTGAATCTTGACAATATTATCGACACCGAGATTCTCAATCACGCCATTGCCGTCCACAAAGTTCTGAACGTTAAAGGACACAATGTCAAGTCCCATGGCAGCCAGATCGGGTTCTGCGTTTTCCTTTACCAGACGGGCAAATTCCTGACGGTCGGAAACCATTGCCTCCAGAGCCATCTGACCGACGATCTCACGCACATTACCTTCCAGCACTTCTCTTGCAACACGTCCGATGTAATCGGGATTCTTGTTCAGGAAATTCTGGGCTGCGAGCTGAAGTCGTTCCGGATTGTCGGAAATCTTAACATTTACCGTGGCGTCCACATTGATGTTTATGTAGTCTGCCGTGGGAACGGCACTGGAGGTCTTTACATCGATGGGAATCAACTGCAGGTTCAGGGTGTCCTTTCTCTCCAGAAAAGGAATCTTGATACCGGCTTTACCGATCAGCACCTTAGGTTTTTTGCGAAGACCGGAGATGATGATGGCGGTATCGGGAGATGCCTTGACATAGCCCATGATAAAAATCAGGACTAACAGGACAACTGCGACAATAATGAAAGGAATTGCATACATATTTCTGTCCTCCTTTGGTATTTATACTTAAACTATACTATTGCAGTATAGAAAAAGCAAACGCAAAAGATGCACGATAAATCACTTTAATGTGGTAGATTAGAAAAATTTAATTTGTTTTTGTGTCTGTATTTCGGTATCATAGAAGTATGCGTAAATAGTGTGATGGAAGAAAGGAGAATTGGATGAAGAGAAATGAAGTGCAGTACGGAGAATTTACGGATCTGATTCGGGAGGCGGATCGGACGGATGTGGAACTGTTTGACCAGTATGGAGTCAAGAGAGGTCTGCGCGATAAGAACGGAAACGGTGTGCTTGCGGGACTTACCAATATTTCACGCATTGAGGCATTTCGGTACGAGAACGGAGAAAAGATTCCCTGTGATGGTAAACTTTGGTATAGGGGATATGACTGTATAGAATTGGTAAACGGCTTTCGGGGAAAGCGTTACGGTTTTGAGGAGGTGGCGTATCTTTTGCTCTTTGGCAAGCTGCCCAGCGACGCGCAGTTAAAGCACTTTCGGGAGATTCTGGCGGCAAACCGGACACTTCCCACGAATTTCACGCGCGATGTCATCATGAAGGCACCCAGTAATGATCTGATGAATTCCATGGCGAGCAGCGTCCTGACCCTGGCGTCCTACGACAAGGCCTGCAATGACAATTCCCTGGAGAACGTGCTCCGGCAGTGCATCAATCTGATCAGTGTATTTCCGATGCTGGCGGTTTACGGGTATCATGCATATAACCACTACATAAATGACGAGAGCATGTACATCCATCGTCCCCAGAAAAAGCTGTCCACCGCGGAGATGATTCTGATGATGCTGCGTCCGGATAAACAGTATACGGAGCTGGAGGCACGGGTGCTGGATATCGCCCTTGTGCTTCATATGGAGCATGGCGGCGGTAACAACTCCACGTTCACGACGCGAGTTGTCACATCCTCCGGGTCCGACACGTACTCGGTGATGGCTGCAGCGCTCTGTTCCCTGAAAGGCCCCAAGCACGGCGGTGCCAACATCAAGGTGGTGGAGATGATGCGGGACATCGGAGAGCATGTATCGGATTGGGAAGATGAGGATGCCGTACGGGAGTATCTGACGAAGATCCTGAACAGGGAAGCATTCGACGGGAAGGGTTTGATCTATGGAATGGGACACGCGGTGTACTCTCTGTCTGATCCCAGAGCGCAGGTGTTTAAGGGCTTTGTGGAACAGCTTGCACAGGCCAAGGGCAGACAAAAGGATTTCAAGCTCTATTCCATGATCGAGAAGCTTGCCCCGGAGGTGATTGCGCAGAAAGCGCGGATCTACAAGGGCGTAAGCGCAAATGTGGATTTCTACAGCGGATTTGTGTACAGCATGCTGGAGATTCCGCTGGAGTTGTATACTCCCATCTTCGCCATCGCCCGGATTGTGGGCTGGAGTGCCCACCGGATGGAGGAGCTTTTGAACATGGACAAGATTATCCGTCCCGCGTACATGAGCATTATGGATGAGCAGGATTATGTGGATATGGAAGATCGGTAAAGACACTGCATAAGGATAGAATGTAGGGGCATGCTTTTAGAATAAAAGTATGTGCCGATCATGCAGTGAAAGGTAGAATCATCCCGAAATGTGTGCTAAAATTAACGCGCGGGTGCCGGGGAAGACTCTGATGGAGCTTCTTCGGTCCGAAACGATGCAGGGCACACAAAAGAGAAGAAGGTTTTTGCGGATGGCAGGAACGATTATTGATTATCTGAAAAAATACGGTGACCAATCCTTTGCGGAGATGCCGATGAACGAGGTGGACAGCCTGATACTCTGTCAGCTGTCCTACTTAAAGTTTGACGGAATGGTTCCGGATGTGTCCGAAAACAGTCCGTCGGTGACGCTTACCCAGATTGCGGCACATGCGGATTATGAAAAGCTTTACGCGGATGAGCGCTATGAGAAATCCAACCGTGCACTGTTCGAGGGAATGCTTGCCGGGAAACGGTTTCGGGATCTGAAGCTGAATTGTTATGTGAACATTATTGAAAAAGAGTGGGAGACGCAGTTTTCGGCAGTGACCTGTATCTTGAGCGACGGGACGCTTTACATCGCATTTCGCGGTACGGATGAGAGCATTGTGGGTTGGAAGGAGGACTTCAATATGGCTTTTCTTTCCCCGGTGCCCGGGCAGGCTTATAGTGTCAAGTACCTGAATCAGGTCACGGGGAAGCTTCACAGTCCCTTCTATGTCGGCGGACATTCCAAGGGCGGCAATCTGGCAGTTTACAGTGCAATGTGCTGTGCGGATTCCGTGAAGGAGCGCATCCGTGGGATCTACTCCATGGACGGCCCCGGTTTTCGACCGGAGGTGTTACAGGAACACGACTATGAGGCAATTGCCGACAAGGTGATTAAGATCATGCCCCATTCTTCCGTCGTCGGAATGCTTTTTGAACAGGATCACCGGTATGAAGTGGTGGAGAGCAAAACCTTCGGACTGGCACAGCACAACCCCTACACCTGGAAAGTGACGGGGGATCATTTCCAGCGGGCCGAGGACATACACGAGAGTGTGAAACGGCTGGACAATACCATCAACGAATGGGTGTTGTCCCTAAACAACGATCAGCTGAAGATCTTTGTGAATACGCTGTTCGAGGTGCTGGGTGCCTCGAAGGCGGAGAATCTGATTGACTTTACCGCCGATTGGAAGAAGAGCATGACCGGGATGGTCGCAGCGCTTAAGGAAGTGGATGAGGACACCATTTCCAACATCAACCAGATTATCAAAGCACTGTTTGAGATCGGTGCGGCACGAATCAAGCATGAGATGAGCCCAAAACGGCTCAAAGCCGGGGGGCAGTCCAAAAGTAAGGGTTCCCGCCGATCCAGGAAGAAAACAGCGAAAGAACAGCCTGCCCTGACAGAGTAGTTTTGGCGGGATCCAGGCGCTCCGGATGCCATTGGAGGCCCAAAATGGGAAGAGTGCGGTGACGTATGGCTTCCGGACAGTTGTCCGCGGGACACCACTGAACGACATAGAGATCTCTCCCGAGACGTCCGATGGATTGGTGATGAGCGCTGTTGACATAAGCGGTCGGACCGTAGAGATCATAGAGTTCACTTCCCATTAAGGTGCGTGTTTCGTGATAGGAATCCGATCCGGAGAAGGGGGTCTCCCGGTGATACGCATGAAGATCCGCACTGGGAAGGTGCTGGATGATGGTGCCGCCGAAGGCGACATTGATTAACTGCATTCCCTTACAGATTCCCAGAACCGGACGTTTCGCGGCGATGAAAAAGTCCAGCGCCTGAAATTGCAGAATGTCCAGCTCGGTATCCATTTCGCGGGAGGCGGTGTTGTGCTGACCGAAGAAGATCGGGTTGATGTCCCCGCCGCCGGGCAGAAGTAGGGCATCGCAGCCGGTTATCTCTCCGAGGCTTAGGGTGACAAGCGGTGTCGCCGGAAAGGAAGCGACGAATTTCTCATAATTTACGGTCTGTGCGCTGCGACCGAAGATAGCGATTTTCATAAAATACTCCGATTTGTTTTCAAGAATAATTATGCGAAAGGACAGCTCTTACATGAGTAAGTGTGTCAAATTATCTGAGGAAAAGAAAAAGAGTCTGCTGATGGCGTTTCTGGCATTTCTGCTTCCTGTGGCGGTCATGCTGGTACTCTTTGCGGGAAACGGTATTTATCCCTTCGGGGACCGGAGCTTTCTGGTAACGGATATGTGGCATCAATACATGCCTTTTTTCAGTGAATTTGTGCATAAAATCCGGGCGGGAGAAGGACTCTCTTATTCCTACAATGTGGGAATCGGGTCCAATTTTCTGGCCCTTTATGTGTATTATCTGGCCTGTCCTTTTAACTGGCTGGTGTTTCTGGTTCCGGAAGCCCACATCATGGAATTTATGAGTTACCTTGTGATTGTGAAGATCGGTTTGATCGGGATGTGTGCATGGATCTACCTGCAGAAGTCTTCCATGCTTTCTCATGCTCCCTCTCCCTGGGCCGGACTGCTGTGCTCACTTTTCTATGCGCTGTCGGGCTTTGTGGCCGCCTATAACTGGAATATCATGTGGCTGGACTGCGTCTACCTGTTTCCTCTGATTCTGCTGGGACTGGAGCGGTTAGTCAAAGAAAGAAAACCGATTCTGTACTGCGTGACGCTATTTGCTTCCATCTACACGAACTTCTATATATCCATCATGATCTGTATTTTTCTGGTGCTGTATTTTGGCTGGATTCTGGCGACGGAGACCCGGGGAGAGACGACCGGACAGCGGATGAGGACCGTAGTCCGGTTCGGACTGTACTCGCTTTTGGCAGGCGGTATGGCCTGCGTACTTCTCATACCGGAGGTTCTGGCGATTCTGGAGACGGATTTCGGCAATATGGATTTCCCGGACAAGCTGGAATCCTATTTCCCGGTACTGGAGGTGCTGGCCCGTCATTGTATGTGTGTTGCCACCCACAAAGGCCTGCAGCACTGGCCCAACATCTACAGCGGCGCTGCGGCTATGGTACTGGTGCCTGCGTATGTCCTGAATACCGGGATCCCCATGCGAAGACGCTTTGGAAGGATGGCGCTTGCAGGAGTTTTGTTGCTTGGCTTTACGACCAATTATGCGGATTTTATCTGGCACGGCTTGAACTTCCCCGACTCTCTGCCCGCGAGACAATCGTTTCTCTACGTGTTTCTGGTGATTGTCATGTGTTATGAGGAGCTGTGTGCCCTGAAAGAGGCGCGTCCCAGGGAGATTCTCAACGGATATCTGGCGGCGGTTGCCTTCCTTCTGTTTTGCGAAATGTTTATCGAGAGCGATGACTTTCGGTCCGGAACGGTGATCTTAAATCTTTGTTTTGTGACGGCGTACGCGGTGCTTCTCTATCTGTACAGGGTGAAGGATTCCCAAAACTGGGCCGGACTTATCACGGCATCGGCGCTGGTGATCGCTCTTGCGGAGAGTGGTATCAACATGGGAGATACCAGTGTGGGAACAACCGACAGGACAGCTTATCTGGGACAGCAGGAGGATTACAAAGCCCTGTATCGGGAGGCGCTTGATCGGGAGGATGGGTTCTTTCGCCTGGAAAAATTCACCCGTAAGACCAAGAATGACGGCACCCTGACAGGTTACCCCACGGCTTCGGTTTTCTCCTCCACCATGAATTCCTATGTGATGGATTTGTACGACAGGCTGGGAATGCGCCACAGCAAGGTATATTACGGTTATGACGGAGCGACCGCCTTTACGTCGGCGCTTTTAAATGTTCACTATATGTTCGGAGAATCCGATGGCTATGAAAACAGTCTGTATACTCCGGTGAATACCTCCGGAGACATTACCCTGTATGAGTGCGAAAATACATTGCCTTTCGGCTATGTTGCCCCGACCGGATATGATCTTGCGGAAGTCTCCTCCGGCAACGCATTCGTCCTGCAAAATGACCTGGTGAATCTGCTGGGGGTTGAGGGGAAGCTGTTTGTCAAGAAAAGCAGCACCGAGAATGGCGATGATGTGATCTTTCAGGCAAAGGAAGAGGGGATCCATTATGCGGTCGTGACCTCCTCGGGGACGAGTAAAATAACAGTCACGGGAACGGCTCTGGAGGAAGAAAAATTCAGCGATCTGAAAAAGGGCTGTATTTTGTATCTGGGATCACTGGAAGCCGGAGACAAGCTTCATTTCACCAATGGAGATGAGAACGATGAGACACCGAGAATTAAAGTGGAAGTGTACCGTATGTCGGAAGATGTTCTGACGGAGGCGATTGCCATCCTCGGGGAGAGACATCTGGAGGAGGTGTGTGTCGACAACACCCGGATCGCGGGTAAAATTGCACTGCAGGAGCCCGGAAGAGTCATCCTCTCTGTTCCCTATGAAAAGGGCTGGACGGTTCGGGTCAACGGCGAAAAAACAAATCCCGCCCTGTTCGGCGGGACATGGATGGCACTGGATCTGGAACCGGGAGAATACACCCTGGAATGCTCCTACGTGCCCCACGGAAAATGGGCGGGAGTGGCAGTGAGTGCCGTAAGTATTCTGATCTTTGCGTTTTCTTTCATCCACTCATACTCAAGGCGGCGTATTTCTTAGGAGATACGCCGACTGCCTTTGTAAAAGCCTTGAAAAAATTGCTGTAATCCGAGAAGCCGCTGCGCTCGTACACCTCACCCACGCTGACACCCTCGGTTAAGAGCGCTTTGGCAATACTGATGCGCCGGGCGGTGATGTATTTACCGATGGTGGTTCCGGTGGCGGCCTTAAAAATGCGACAGATGTAGGATTCACTTAAGAAAAAGTGACCGGCCAGCTGCTCCACGGAGAGGGGCTGGGAAATATTGCGGTTGATGTAGGCGAGAATGTCATCCACCTGGTGATTGTATTTATAGTCTGTGTCGGTCTGGGCAGCACCCTCCACGGAGAGCTTGTTGATTAACACCAGCAGTTCCAGAAAGGCGGCCCGCTCGATGATATCCGCAGCATACCCCTTGGCGGAGGTGATCTTGCCCACCAGATAGAGGAAGCGTTTCTGCTGTTCCCGGTTGAGGGAAAGCTTGTGTTGGAAGTGTTCTCCCCGGGTGGTGAAGCAGTAGTCCAGATCCGTGTTGGGGGTGGAGAGCTGTTTTACGAAATCGGGATGGACCGAAAGAACAATTCGCTCGTGCACCAGATTGTCAATCTGTGTGAGCTTATGGGGCTCGAACTGGTTGATGATAAAGAGATCGCCGGGGGCGATGCTGTAAAAACAGTTGTCGATCAAAAACTGTTTGCCGCCGGAGATGGAATAGTACAGTTCATAACAGTCATGGATGTGCATCTCCATGGCTTTTTCTTCTTTGTAGAGATGGGCTACGGCGAAGGTCCCGGTCTGTTTGCAGTTTTCCATGGCCGTTTTACAGGAGGTCAGTTCTTCCATGGGGCTTCCTTTCCTTTGAAAAATAGGGGTGGCACTGAGGGCGGCATCATGCTATACTTTTGGAAACGGCATGCTTGAAGGGTCCAAACTTTGCAAACAGATAACACCCGGTCACAAAGAGACAGATCATCACTCGTGTCCCCCGGTAGTTGCTCTGATAACGGAACAGATCATCTATGAGCTCTCTTGAGAGGACGATATGGGGATCTTCATCGGTAGTGGCGATGTAGAACCGCTCAGCCGAGGGGACGGCACTCATCTCTGTAATACCGGAGCTGTATTCGATGTTGGATCCCTCGAAGAAATCACAGGGATTGTAAATTTTTTGAATGTTTCCGGCACTGCTTAAGGTGATATCCTTAATACCGATGGTCTGATCAATGTGCGGAAAATCCAGACGCAGACCGATGATCTCATCCTGAAGGTCGCAGGAGAGAGGAAATTCCACGAAAGCGTGATCGATCGAAGCCGTGATACAATTTTCTGCCGCATAATCCCAGGAATCGTTGGTGGCATAGTAGAGCTGACACTCGTATCCGCGGATTTCTTCAAAGTGGATCTGAAGCTGAAGATCCGACGCGGGAAAAGGAATCAGGACAAACACGATCATGATAAGGAGCGCTGTGCTGTAGGCCAGTATTTTTTTCATGGACACCTCCGGTAAACCATTGTCGGCATTTTAGAATTACTAACATGATAACGAATTAAGAAAGATTAATCAAGCAGTTTCGAATGAGGAGACAGAGAATATGGAGAAGAAAAACAGAGACTATCTTGCAATCGCCATTCCGGCGGTGGTGCTTTTCTTTCTGACCAGCAAACTGGTCCTTACGGATGTGGAATATGTGCTGTCCGACTACAACGGGCACATTCGGGTGTATCTGCCCATGTTTGCCCCCGAACATTGGACAAACGGATGGATGGCGGTGCCCTACTGCCTCTGGCATGTATGCACACTGCTGATTCACAACGTCCTGCGGATTCCCGTTGAGAATGCTGCGGGAATTTGCAGCGGTCTGTTTGCGGTGTTCGGATATTTTGTCACGTACTGGATGGCGCAGTGCACCGTAAAGTCGGTTAGAGGAGAGGAGAATTCCACGAAACTTGCACTTGTGGCCTTTGGGCTTTCCGTGGTACAGCCCCTGTATTTTGCCTGGCTGAATGCGGGCAACCGGTATCTCGGACCTTTCTCGCCCAATCCCATGCACAATCCCACCCAGATGTGTGTCCGGGGATTTTCACTTCTGTGCTTCTGCCTGGTGGTTGATCTCTGGGGGGCGAATCGGGATGCGGCGTATCGGGGCATCTTTTTCAAGGTGGAGAATGGTGCAAAGAAGTATTACCTGTATCTTGCGGTTGTTCTTCTGCTATCAACCATTGCGAAGCCGACCTTTGCCGAGACGTTCATTCCCGCTGTCGGCTTTCTGATGCTGGGAGAGTGGATCGCAAAACTGGTTCGAAAGGCTCCGGATGCAGGCAAATACTTCAAATCCTGTCTGACCATGCTTGGCTGTGCGGTTCCCGCTCTTGCATATATCCTGGTACAGTTTCTGGCATATTTTATCTGGGGCGGAAGCTACGGAAGTGACGGCGGGCTGATCCTGACAAAGCCCTTTGAAGTGTGGAGTCTGTTTACGGAGAATGTGATTCTGTCCGTGGCGCTGGGTATGGCGTTCCCGATCCTGATGATTCTTATGGACGCACAGTATTATCTTCGCACGGACAGCGGAAGACTGGCGCTTGCAAGCTATGCAATCGGATTTGCGGAGGCTGCGCTTTTGGGGGAGAGCGGTATTAAGTTGAGCCATGCGGATTTTATCTGGCCCATGATGTCCGGCATGCTTCTGATGTGGACGGTATGTACATTGCGGCTTCTGATTCTGGAGCACACAAATTCCCGGACGAAGACGCAGCAATGCTTCATCGCCGGCGCCTGGTTTGTATTTGTCGTACACGTGATCTACGGATTTGCCTATCTTGCGGAAAAATTTGCGGGATGACGGAGGAAAATTCATGAAGAAACGATATCGTCTCCCGGTGGCTGCATTTCTGGCCGTGGCGGGGATTGCGGCGGTGTGGCTACTTGCCGGAATCTATTTTGAAACCAATGATGACCGTCTGATCGGTGAGATTTATTCCGGGGCCATGACCGGAAGCCCCAACGGACATTCCTTCTATGTAAACGATCTGCTCGGCATACCGGTGTCTTTTCTGTACCGGATTGCGGGCAATGTCGCCTGGTACGGCTACCTTTTGGTGTTCCTTCAGGGACTGAGCTGGTTTGCGATTGCCAATGCACTGCTTTCCTCCGAGGGGGGACTGCCTGCAAAAGCCGGTTACTTCTGCGTGCTTTTCGCCTGCGGCTTCTATTTTATCGCAAATATTCAGTTTACCACAACGGCGGCTCTTTTGGCTCTCGCGGGATATCTGTGTCTTTTTCTGCATCGGGAGGAAAAGAAAGGGCTGGTGTGTTTTTTTGTGTTGGAGCTTCTGGCCCTGCTTTTGCGGGACAAGGCGATGCTTCTGATGCAGCCCTTCGGAATGGCGGTATTCGGCTCCGAAACACTGGTGAAGCTGGTGCAACATAAAAACGCGGAAAAGGGGGAGGAGCACAGTCCCGTAAGCAGCGCATCGATTCGCTTTTTTGCGCTGGCAGGAGGGCTTTTGGCGCTTGCTCTTTTCCTTGGTTACGGGACGAAATTCCTCTCCTACGGCACGAGCGAGGAGTGGAAGGAGTATCAGAAAATTAACGATGCGGTCACGGTGATTACGGATTATACCGGGATCCCTGAGTATGAGAGTGTTCGGGAGATTCTGGACCGCTATGGTGTGAGCGAGAAACAGTATGCGGCTTTCTTTCAATACGTCATGTTGGACGAAAATCTAAGTGGTGACTGCCTTCTGGAGATTGCGGAGGTGGCAAGTGCCAACCGGGTGAATCCGTCCGTCGCCGATATCCTTTCACAGACCTTCGGAAGTTACCTTGACGGGCAGTTCTTCCGGATCAATCTGGTGGTGCTTGCGGCATGGATTCTGACTATTTTAGTGGTGTTTTTCGGCGCGGCACGAGAGCTTCTTTTGCCGATGGCGGGGATTTTTGCGGCGCGGAGTGTGGACTGGTTTTTCCTGCTTTATCAGGGGCGGACACCGGCCCGGGTTCTGATGCCGCTGCATTTTGCGGAACTGGCCCTTTTGCTGTACCTGTGTCTGCGGGTGTATCTGTGCGCCGGAAAAGTCGGCAGGATGGGACAACGTGTTTTTCTCGCGGCAGCGTTGGGACTGGTAGCGCTTTCATCTGCGATTACGCTTTTTGAACAGTATCGTCACACGGACGAAGTCAATAAAGGACAGAAAATTCTGATTGAGAGTCTGGTTGAGGTGCAGGAGTACTGTGACCGCCATCCCGAAAACCGGTATGTTCTGGAGATGGGGACCACCATCTATCAACGGGGCAGCGCCTTTGAGAACAGACTCTATCATCCGGTCAATTATCTGATCACGGGATGCTGGTACTCCGGAGCGCCGGGGCTGAACGAACACATTGCGGATTATCTGGATTCCGCCGGAGAGGTCTATCTGATCACGTCGCCGGAGCTTCCGATTCAGGCAGAGACGGTGAAGGCCTATTTTGCCGAGAAATATGGAGAGGAAGCGCGCCTTTTCGATTCTTTCACCACTTCCGTGGGGGCGGAGTATGAGGTGTACGCATTTCCCGCGCGGTGACAGATGAGAAAAAGTTCAAAATTTGCAATGTTTAGTCAAATATTTGAAAAGACTTGGAGAATTTTTTCTTGTATACTATATTTGTGTTGGAAAGCAATTGCATTATGTGTTATAATGTAAGCACTTTCATAGAGGATTAAACAAAGCCTTTCCGACGGAAGGTTTTCGGACGGATCCGGCGGAAAAAGCGGAAAGAGAGGGTTAAGTTGGAACTTAGAACAGCAGTATCACCCAGAGATGTAAAGCATTACACGACGGAACGCCTGAGAGAGGAATTTCTGATCCAGAATCTTTTCGTTCCCGGAGAGATCAAGCTGGTGTACAGCCACATTGACAGAATCATCACAGGAGCGGCCGTACCTACGACTCCCATCACACTGACGGCGGGAGAGGAGCTGCGCGCTGAGTATTTCTGCCAGAGAAGAGAGCTCGGTGTCATCAATATCGGCGGTGCCGGAACCATTACGGTTGACGGAAAAGTGTACAAGGTCGGCTTCAAGGAGGCAATGTACATCGGTATGGGTTCCAGGGACATTGTCTTTGCCAGCGATGATGCCTCCAATCCCGCAAAATTCTATCTGAATTCAGCACCTGCTCACAGAACCTGCCCGACCGTCCTGATCAAGCCGAACGGAACTCCCGAGCCCGGTGTGGTGATTGTCAAGGATGAGAATAAGGTGGAGCTGGGATCTTTGGAGGATGCAAATCACAGAGTGATCTGCAAATACATTCTGCCCGGTCAGGTCGAGAGTTGTCAGCTGGAGATGGGGATGACCAAGCTTGAGCCCGGAAGTGTGTGGAATACAATGCCCTGTCACACCCACGACAGACGCATGGAGGTATATCTGTATTTTGAGATGCCCGAGGATGCGTTCGTCATGCACTATATGGGCGAACCCAATGAAACCCGCCACATTGTAATGCGCAACGAGGAGGCAGTGATCTCCCCCAGCTGGTCCATTCACTCGGGGTGCGGTTCCAGAGCCTATACCTTTATCTGGGGTATGGTCGGTGAGAACCAGGATTTCGACGACATGGACGGCGTTGCAATGAAGGATCTGATGTAAGAGCGGGAACCCGTTAAAGTGGAACCAATGAAAGGTATATAAATCATTCAAAAAGGAGAAGAGAAATGAGCGACTTTATCAATTTTTCCCTGGAAGGCAAAGTAGCACTTGTAACCGGCGCATCCTACGGTATCGGATTTGCAATCGCATCCGCATATGCCGAGGCCGGCGCGACGATCTGCTTCAATGACATCAAGCAGGAGCTCGTAGACAAGGGAGTTGCCGCATACGCTGAAAAAGGCATCAAGGCCCATGGCTATGTGTGCGATGTTACCAACGAGGAAGCGGTAAACAACATGGTGGCACAGATTGAGAAGGAGGTCGGCGTGATCGATATCCTTGTGAACAATGCCGGTATCATCAAGCGTATTCCCATGACCGAGATGACCGCCGCTGAATTCAGACAGGTCATTGACGTGGATCTGAACGCTCCCTTCATCGTATCCAAGGCAGTCATTCCTTCCATGATCAAGAAGGGTCACGGAAAGATCATCAACATCTGCTCCATGATGTCCGAACTCGGACGCGAGACCGTATCCGCTTACGCATCCGCAAAGGGCGGCCTTAAGATGCTCACCAGAAATATCTGTTCCGAGTACGGTCAGTACAACATCCAGTGTAACGGCCTTGGACCCGGCTACATTGAGACACCCCAGACGGCACCTCTTCGCGAGGTTCAGCCCGACGGCAGCAGACATCCTTTCGACCAGTTCATCTGTGCAAAGACTCCTGCAAACAGATGGTTAAAGCCCGAGGAGCTCACCGGTCCCGCTGTGTTCCTGGCTTCCGAGGCATCCAATGCCGTAAACGGACATATTCTCTATGTTGACGGCGGTATTCTGGCTTACATCGGCAAACAGCCCAGCTAAGACAGAGAGGAGAATCGCAATGAAGATCGCTTTAATCAATGAAAACAGTCAGGCTGCCAAAAATGAGATGATCTGTGCCACCCTGAAAAAAGTAGTGGAACCCATGGGACATGAGGTTTTCAATTACGGAATGCGCGGGGCGGAGGATCCCAACTCCCTGACTTATGTACAGAACGGCATTCTTGCGGCTGTTCTGCTCAATTCCGGCGCGGCGGATTACGTGATTACCGGCTGCGGGACCGGTGAGGGTGCTATGCTTGCATGCAACTCCTTCCCCAGGGTTCTCTGCGGACACATCGAATCGCCCCTGGATGCTTACCTGTTTTCACAGGTGAACGACGGAAACTGTGTGGCGCTTCCCTTTGCCGAGAATTTCGGCTGGGGTGGTGAGCTGAATCTGCAGTATATTTTTGAGAAGCTGTTCTGTGCACCCGGCGGTGGTGGCTATCCCCCTGAGAGAGTGGAACCCGAACAGAGAAACAAGAAGATTCTGGACAAGGTGAAGGAGGTAACCCATACGGATATGGTAACCATCCTTCAGAATCTGGACCGTGATCTTGCAAAGGGTGCATTGTCCGGTGCCGGATTTGCAGAGTACTTCTTTGCAAACTGCAAGGATGAGGCAATCGCACAGGCAGTGAGAGAGCTTCTGAAATAGGAAATCGTTTACAGGAGGATAGTGTGAAAAATATGCTCGATAGCATATTTTTCACGCGGCTATTTGTGCCGCAGGCGCCACAAAGTAGCCTTTATCGCAGAGACGAATCGGAAATTCGTCTCGCGATTCCTTCGACACATAAGCGTCTGCGGAATGGAGATTAAAATGAACGAAGTATTGGAAAAAATCAGTAAGATCGGTATTGTTCCCGTTGTAGTACTGGACGATGCCAAGGATGCCAAGCCCCTTGCAGAGGCCCTTGTAAAGGGTGGTCTTCCCTGCGCAGAGGTAACCTTCCGAACCGCAGCAGCAGAGGAATCCATCCGTATCATGGCAAGTGAGTTCCCCGAGATGCTGGTAGGCGCAGGAACGGTTCTCACCACCGAGCAGGTGGATCGTGCCGTGGCAGCGGGTGCCAAGTTTATCGTAAGTCCGGGCTTGAACCCCAAGGTTGTAAAATATTGTCTGGAGAAGGGCGTTCCCGTAACCCCCGGTACCTCCAATCCTTCCGATGTTGAGCAGGCGATTGAACTGGGCCTTGACGTTGTGAAGTTCTTCCCCGCAGAGGCTGCAGGCGGACTGAACATGATCAAGTCCATGGCAGCACCCTACACTCAGATGAAGTTCATGCCCACCGGCGGAATCAGTGCCAAGAACATCTGCGAGTATCTTGCTTTTGACAAGATCATTGCCTGCGGCGGTTCCTGGATGGTGAAGAAGGACCTGGTGGCAGCCGGTAAGTTTGATGAGATTCAGGCACTTACCGAGGAGGCTGTAAGAACCATGCTCGGCTTTAACCTTCGTCACATCGGAATCAACTGCGAGGACGAGAATGCGGCAATCGGTGTTGCAGACACCTTTGACACCCTGTTCGGATTTGCCAAGAAGGTAGGCAACAGTTCTGTTTTCGCAGGTACCGAGATTGAAGCTAACAAGAAAATCGGCAGAGGTACCCATGGCCACATCGCAATCGGAACCAACTCCGTTGTACGTGCCAAGAATTACCTGGAGACCGTTAAGGGCTGCAAGTTCATCGAGGACAGCGCGGTTGTCAAGAACGGTAAATTGATTGCAATCTACCTGGAGGGTGAAATCGGCGGCTTTGCAGTACATCTTGTACAGAAATAATCGCAGAAATCCTCGAAAACATACCAATTTTGAGTGTTGAAAAACAAAACCATAAACGAAAGGAAATCAATACAATGGCAAAAGTAATTACCATGGGAGAGATCATGCTCAGACTCTCCACTCCCAACAACGAGAAGTTTATCCAGGCTGACGAGTTCGATGTGTGCTACGGCGGCGGCGAGGCAAATGTTGCTGTATCTCTTGCAAACTATGGACATGATGCAGAGTTCGTAACGGCAGTACCCGCCAACGAGATCGGTGAGTGTGCGGTTGCAGCGCTGAGAAAGTACAATGTCGGAACCAAGCACATCGCTAAGTGCGGTGAGAGACTTGGTATCTACTTCCTGGAGAGCGGATCTTCCATGAGACCCTCCAAGGTTGTTTATGACCGCGCACATTCCTCCATTTCCACCGCTACCGAGGCTGATTTTGACTTCGATGCAATCTTCGAGGGCGCAGACTGGTTCCACTTCACCGGAATCACTCCCGCCGTATCCGATGCAGCCGCTGTTTTGACCGAGAAGGCACTGATCGCTGCCAAGAAGCACGGCGTAAAGGTTTCCGTAGACCTGAACTTCCGCAAGAAGCTGTGGTCCTCCGAGAAGGCTCAGAAGGTTATGAAGAATCTGATGCAGTATGTTGATGTCTGCATCGGTAACGAGGAGGATGCTGAGCTGGTTCTGGGCTACAAGCCCGGCAATACCGACGTAACCAGCGGTGATCTTGAGCTTGCAGGTTACAAGTCCATCTTCGAGCAGATGGTGGCAGATTACAATTTCGAGTACTGTGTATCCTCTCTGCGTGTCAGCCATTCCGCTTCCGACAACGGCTGGTCCGCATGCATCTACTCCAGAGATACCAAGGAGTTCTATCACTCCAAGGAGTACAGCATTCACCCCATCGTTGACCGTGTGGGCGGCGGTGATTCCTTCGCAGGCGGTGTGATCTGCGGTCTGCTGGACGGCAAGGATTTCAAGTCCGCTCTTGAGTTCGGTGTAGCGGCATCCGCTTTGAAGCACACCATCCCCGGCGACTTTAACCTTGTCTCCAGAAAAGAAGTTGAGACGCTTGCAGGCGGCGATGCTTCCGGACGTGTACAGAGATAATTGATTTTCATAGGGACGATCCCGTGAATCGAAAAACCCCTTTCGGGCGACTTTATCAGGAGCCCGGAGGGGTTTTTTGTCGGACTCGGCAAACAAGACTTGCCGTTTTCTGAGAATATGGTATTCTTTTAGGTAGGATTGTATTCTGTGTCAGAGGACGGAGGACTTGAAAATGGAAAAATGGACAAGGGTTAAGTACCAGCCGGCAACACCGCTTGGAAGGGACGGAAAACGTGTCACTGCCTGCGAAGAGCATATTGCGCTCTCCAGGGAGGCAGCCAGAGAGGGAATGGTGCTTTTAAAAAATAACGGAGCCCTTTTGCCTCTTGCAAAGGGTCAGAGGGTTGCTCTTTTCGGAAAGGGCACCTTTGACTACGTGAAAGGCGGCGGCGGAAGCGGCGATGTGACGGTTTCCTATATTCGCAACCTCTACGAGGGAATGAAGCTGCTTTCCGACCGCGTCAGTGTCCATGAGGAGCTGGCAACTTTTTATCGCAGGGAAGTGCAGAAGCAGTATGAACAGGGAGCTGTCCCGGGCATGACGGTGGAGCCCGAGGTGCCGGAGGCGCTTCTTAAGAAAGCGAGAGCCTTCACCGATACAGCGATCATCAGCATCAGCCGTTTTTCCGGCGAGGGCTGGGATCGCAAGAGCAAGAAGGATACCAAGAATGAGTGTCTCGCCGGGAGCGAACGCGAGATGAACGACCTTTCCGCACAGCTGTTTGAGAACGGCGATTTTTATCTCACGGATGCGGAAGCTGCGATGGTTGAGAAGGTGAAGACAGCGTTCCCCAAGGTGATCGTTGTCATGAATGTGGGCGGTATGGTGTCCACGGACTGGTTTGCCGGGGACGATGCCGTTTCGTCCGTGCTGATGGCATGGCAGGGCGGCATGGAGGGCGGACTGGCAGCGGCAGAGCTACTGACCGGTCTGAGCAATCCCTGCGGAAAACTCTCCGATACCTTTGCCGGAAGTCTGGAGGATTATCCCTCCACCGCCAATTTCCACGAATCGGAGGATTATGTGGATTACACGGATGATATCTACGTTGGATACCGCTATTTTGAGACGATACCCGGAGCCCGCGAGAAGGTCAATTATCCCTTCGGTTTCGGTCTGTCCTACACAAAATTTGTACTCTCCATGCCGGAGGTCGAAAAGAGAGCCCATCACTTCCGGGTGAAGGTGGATGTGTGCAATGTGGGAGATGTACCCGGCAAGGAAGTGGTACAGGTATATGCCGGTGCACCTCAGGGCAAGCTGGGGAAACCTGCAAGAGTCCTTGTGGCCTTTGCCAAGACCAGACTTTTGGCACCGGGAGAGACCCAGACTATGGTGCTTCGCTTCGGATTGTATGACATGGCTTCCTATGATGATCTGGGAAAAGTCAAAAAGTCCGCGTATGTTCTGGAAAAGGGAGAATATCATTTCTATATCGGAACCTCCGTGCGGGATACCGTGGAGGATAATTATGTGATGCGGCTTGATGAGGATGTGATCCTGGATCAGCTGAGTGCCAAAATGGTTCCCACCCAGCTTTCCAAACGGATGCTTGCGGACGGAACATACGAGGAACTGCCGCTTGGAGAACCGGTGGACACCGACGCGGACGCGCTGCCCCATCAGACATCGGAGGAGATGGACGGCTGGGCGCCGGAGGTAACCTTCCACGCCAGATACCATCTCTGGAAGCCCGGTCCCAAGGTACATAAACTGATGGATGTGGCGGAGGGCAACTGCACATTGGATGAGTTCGTTGCGCAGCTTACGGATCGCGAGGTCGCAGAACTTCTGGGCGGACAGCCCAACACCGGGGTTGCCAATACCTTCGGCTACGGCAATCTTCCCGAATACGGAGTCCCTTCCGTGATGACGGCGGACGGTCCGGCGGGTCTGCGCATTGCCCCCGAATGCGGGGTCTGCACCACGGCATGGCCCTGCGCAACGCTGCTTGCCTGTACCTGGAATCCCGAACTTGTGGAGGCGGTGGGAGCAGCCGGCGGCGCAGAGGTGAAGGAGAACAATATCGGTGTATGGTTGACACCTGCCATCAATATCCATAGAAGTCCGCTGTGCGGAAGAAATTTCGAGTATTACTCCGAGGATCCCCTGCTCACCGGCAAACTGGCAGCTGCCATGGTACGAGGCATTCAGAGCAACCACGTGGGGGCCACGGTGAAGCATTTTGCTCTGAATAACAAGGAGACCAACCGCAAGAACAGCGACTCCCGGGCATCCGAGAGAGCCATTCGAGAGATTTATCTGAAGGCTTTCGAGATCATTGTGAAAGAGGCGAAGCCCTGGAGCATTATGTCCTCCTATAATATCATCAACGGACACAGAGCCAGCGAGAATCGGGAAATGCTGGCGGATATTCTGCGCGGCGAGTGGAAGTTTGACGGAATGGTCACCACGGACTGGTGGACCGGAGGAGAACACTATAAGGAGACAAAAGCCGGCAACGACGTAAAGATGGGATGCGGTTTCCCGGAGCGCCTGATGGAGGCCTTAAAGCTGGGCGTCCTATCCAGAGAAGAAATGGATGTCTGTGCAAAACGCGTTTTGGAATTCATCTTGAAGATCGATTGACTCGATTCGGGCGATACACGGTAAGGAGAAAACTGTTTTATGAATTTAAAAAAATTGCTGGCAGGAATATTGCTGCTTCTTCCCTTTGTATTGGGTACATTGGGGTATATGGAGGCAGGCTGTAACGTGACGGATGCATTGTATGCAACCCTGTGTCTCTATGTGATTAATCCGGCATCGGATGAAATCAATCTGTTGATTGAGATTGCGAGATGGACCGGTCCGTTAGCTACCGCCGGAGGCGTTTTGCTCGCTTTGCAGGGTGTGTGGCAGCGGTTTCGGGATCGTATTCGCGGGATGCATAAAGACGCTGTCGCTGTGTATTGCGAGGAAGATCAGCCAATCGGTGAGACGTTTGCCGGGAAGCTGAAACATGGAATTCTGGTGACGGACGGGAAGGTTCGCAAAGCCCCCCAGCAGATTCTGCTCTATCGCAATGATCTGGACAATCTGAATCTCTACCATGAAAATGCCGCTTTTTTTGAAAGCCGCAAGGTCTACATGCGTCTGGAGAATACGGACAGCTTTCTGCTGAAAAAGAGTAAGATCAATTTCTTCAGTGCGGGCGAGATTATTGCAAGAGAATACTGGCGTAAATATGATTTGACCCCATATCTGCAGGCGGATTCCATGAAGGTCAATATCGCCATCATCGGCTTTGGCACGATGGGGCGCAGAATATTAAACTACGGTCTGCAGAGTAACCTCTATCGTCTGAACCAGGAGATCACCTATCATGTGTGGGGGGACAGCACTCTGTACCGCAATTCCTATGCGGGATTTCGGATGATGAACGGGGATCGCATTGTATTTCATGATGCGGGATGGGAGAGAGACCTTTCCATTCTTCCCGAGATGGATCGGATCATCGTGACAGACACGGACAATCTGACACTGCTTCAGGAGATTCTCGGGAAGTGTGTGTCCGGTGAGATCCATTATTACTGTCCCGGGGAAGCGTTGTTGTCGGAGATCTTTGCCAATGACAGATTTTGCTGTTTTGGAAGAGAGAAAGAGGTTCTCACCCCGGAGCAGGTAAGGAGCGATTCCACATATCATTTTGCAAAAGAGATCAATTACCAATATGCATTGACCTATGGTAACGGGGCGGCTCCTCAGGATGACAAGGCTAAGGAGGCAGCAATGACCGAAGCCTGGGAGGAGCTAAACGGATTCACCAAGGGATCGAATCTTGCCGCGGCAGATTACCACGAGATTCGTCTTAAGATTCTGAAGCGGATGGCGCAGCTTGGAATGAAGTGTACCAGGGAGCAGCTCTGTGAAGAGGAACATATCCGATGGTGCCGGTTTCATTATCTGAACCATTGGAAATACGGGGTTCCGGACAGCTATCACGACCCGGATCCCGCCAAGCGTAAAAATAAGGACCCGGAGAAGAAAATCCATATGTTCCTGGTACCCTTTGCTGATCTGTCGGAGCAGGAGAAACAGAAGGACTGGGCAAATATTGAAGTTCTGCTGGCACTTAAGGACGGCGGTATCGATTGGAAATCCATTCTTAAGAAAGAGGAAGAAGAACAGAAATGAGTACGCAATATGTGATGGGAAACGGAGCAATTGCCCTCGGCGCCCTGGCTGCCGGTGTCAACGTGGCTTCCGGTTATCCCGGGACTCCCTCATCGGAGATTATTGAGACGATCGCAAAGTATCGTCATGAAGGACTGTATGTCGAATGGTCCGTGAATGAGAAGGCTGCCCTTGAGGTCGCAGCCGGTGCAGCTTACGCGGGAGCCCGCAGTCTGGTGACCATGAAACAGGTGGGATTAAACGTTGCTTCCGACCCTTTAATGTCATTGGCCTACGTGGGTGTCAAGGGAGGAATGGTGATTGTCGTCGCCGACGATCCCGGTCCGATTTCTTCCCAGACGGAGCAGGATACCAGAAGATTTGCGGAGTTTGCCCGCATTCCGGTGTTTGATCCCTGTTCCCCCGAAGATGCCTATCAGATGATTCAGGACGCCTTTTCCTATTCCGAGAAATACCATACCCCGGTGCTCTTTCGACCGACAACCCGTGTGGATCACGCCTATGCCGCGATCGAAGTGCCGGAGAAAACCGTTGCACACACCTATGAGGGATTCGTCAAGGATTCTGCAAGGTGGGTGATTTTCCCGCGCCTGGCCAATGCCAATCACAGGGCGATTGAGGAGCGCAATCCGATCATTGGGGAGGATTTTTCCCACTATGCGGGAAACTGTGTGATCGGAACGGGGAGAAAAGCGATTTTCACGGGGGGTATCAGCTACAGCTATGTAAGGGAAGCGCTCCGCGGTCGTGACGATGTTAAAATCTGTCGAATTGCCACTCCCTATCCCTTCCCGGAGCGTTTTGCATTGGAATGCCTGAAGGGAGTGGATGAGGTTCTCTGCGTAGAGGAACTGAGTCCCTTCCTTGAGGAACAGCTGCAAAGACTCTGTGGAATCCACAAGCTTTCCACGGTGATCCGCGGAAAATCCACCGGAGACGGAAGTTTAGCAGGCGAGTATGATACGGATCTGGCCGCCCGCTACATTGCCCGTTTCTTAGGACAGGAGGAAACCGGGGAGAACCCGGAGTATTCCGATCCTCCGAGGCTTCCCGTGCGTCCCCCGGTGCTATGCGCGGGCTGTCCTCACCGAGCTTCCTTCTATGCGGTAAAACAGGCGATGAAGGGCAGAAAGGCTTATTATTGCGGAGACATCGGCTGCTATACTCTGGGCAATGCAATGCCTCTGGATATGGTGGATACCTGCCTGTGCATGGGAGCAGGTATCACGATGGCGCAGGGACTCGGCCGGACCGATCCGGATGCGGTCTGCTTTGCCTTTGTGGGGGATTCCACATTCTTTGCCTCGGGCATGACAGGCGTTGCCAATGCGGTTTACAACGAGGCCGATATGATCTTGTGCGTGCTGGACAATTCCACCACCGCCATGACCGGTCATCAACCCCATCCCGGAACGGGTCGCAATATGATGGGAAATATGGTGGATAAGATGAGTATTCCCCGTATTCTGGAGGCAATGGGAGTCGGGTATGTGGTCTGCGTCGACCCGTTGGATCATAAGAGTGCGGTGGAGGCTGTAAAGGAAGCGGCAGACAGAAGCGGTGTAAAGGCCATCATCTTCAAGTCTCCCTGTATCGCGCTTGGCAAGCCGGAGCATCGGATGGAAATCTCCGAAAAATGCATCGGGTGTAAGAAATGTATCCGTGAGATCGGCTGTCCCGCAATTGTGGTCCGGGACGGGAAAGTTACCGTGGATGCCGGGCTGTGTACAGGATGCGGACTCTGCAGTCAGATCTGTCCGGTGGATGCATTCCGGAAAAAGTGAGGTCACATCATGGAAAAAAATATTCTTTTATGCGGTGTCGGCGGTCAGGGGACTGTTCTGGCATCCAAATTGATTGCTTCGGCAGCGATGGGTATGGGGGAGGTGGTTCACTCCGCCGAGACCATCGGAATGGCCCAGCGCGGAGGCAGTGTCACAAGCCATGTACGCATCGGCGAGAAAGCCTTCTCACCATTGATTCCCGGTGGAAAAGCGGATGTGCTGATCGCCTTTGAGCCCGCAGAAGCGGTGCGTAATCTTCGGTACCTTTCAAAGAGCGCAACGGTGATCGTCAACCGAATCCCGGTGCAGCCGGTGACGGAATCCCTGGGGGAGAGTCATTATGACGGGGAGCAGATGGTTGCCTATCTGCAGGAAAAATGCGCCAGAGTGGTTGTGGTAGACGCTGCCGGGCTGTGTGAGCAGATTGGTTCCGCTAAATTCTTTAATGTGGCGATTCTGGGGGTGGCAGTGGGAACCGGTGCCACGGGACTGGATCGGGACATTGTACTTCGGGAAATCGAAAGCCGGGTGCCGGCGCGTTTTGCAGATCCCAACCGGGAGGCATTTCTTGCAGGGATTCGACTTGCCGAACAGGAATCAACAAACGATAAGTAGAGGAGAAGCGTATGAAATTAAGTCAGGTACAGTTGGAACAGGTTGACAGGCAGGTAAAAAGAATCCTGGCCAGTGACAGCTATTACGGCAAAAAGTACCGTGAGATGGGGATTACCGGAGTGAAGACCCAGGAGGAGTTTGAGAGGCTTCCCTTCTCCAGCAAGGAGGATCTTCGCAATGCCTATCCCCTCGGTATCATGGTAGCTCCCGAGGAGGAGGTTGTGCGCATTCATTCCTCATCGGGTACCACAGGCACTCCCGTGATCATCCCCTATACCGCCAAGGACGTGGACGATTGGGCGATTATGTTTGCACGCTGTTATGAGACGGCAGGTGTCACCAAAAAGGACCGCATTCAGATTACCCCCGGATATGGACTTTGGACGGCCGGAATCGGATTCCAGAACGGCTGTGAGAAGCTGGGGGCTATGTGTATCCCCATGGGACCGGGAAATACGGAGAAACAGCTGAAGATGATGGAGGATCTGAAAACGACAGTCATCACGGCAACCTCCTCCTATGCACTTTTACTGGCGGAAGAGATTGAGAAACGGGGACTCAAAGACAGGCTGCACCTTAAGAAGGGTGTGATCGGCTCCGAGCGCTGGGGTGATAAAATGCGCAAACGGATTCAGGAGCAGCTGGGCATTGAACTGTATGATATCTACGGATTGACGGAAATCTACGGGCCAGGTATCGGTATCAACTGCAGCGAGAGTACCGCCATGCATTACTGGGATGACTATATTTACATAGAGATTATCGACCCTGTCACCGGAGAACCCGTGGAGGACGGCGAGGAGGGTGAGATCGTCATCACCACCCTGGTGAAGGAGGGCGCGCCGCTTCTCCGTTTCCGTACCCACGATCTGTCCCGCATTGTACCGGGCGAATGCCCCTGCGGGCGTAAGCATCCCCGAATTGATATCATCAAGGGCCGCAGCGACGATATGTTTAAGGTGCACGGCGTGAATATGTTCCCCAGCCAGGTGGAGGATATTTTAAAAGACGTGGACGGCGCTTCCAGCGAGTACACGGTTACCATTGCGCACGATGACAGCGTCAACCGGGATGTGATGCTTCTCACCGTGGAGGGAGAGGGCCGCGTGAGCTTCGATGCCATGGGCGCTCAGATACGGGAGTTGTTCAAGTCCCGCATCGGTATGACTCCCAAGGTGATTATCGTTCCCGTGGGAAGTCTTCCCAGAAGTGAGAAGAAGACGAAGCGTGTGACAGACTACCGCACGCAGTAAGAAATAGAGAGTATGTCTGCGCACTGAATAACGATGACGATGGTGATGAAAATGGAACGTGTGTTGGAGAAGGGGCGCCCTGCGGACGAAACGGGCCGTCTTTTGAAAGAACTGAGGACCTATGATCTTCTGGATGAACTCGGAATCGAATATTACCGCATTGATCACGAACCCCATATGACAATGGAGGCATGCAGGGAAATCGATGATATATTGCAGGCCACAATCTGCAAAAATCTGTTTCTGTGCAATCGCCAGGAGACGGATTTCTACCTGCTCATGATGCCGGGGGATAAGGTGTTTAAGACCAGAGATCTCTCGGCACAGCTGGGGGTCAGCAGACTTTCCTTTGCCCGGGAGGAATATATGCTGCAGTTTCTGGATATCACGCCGGGATCGGTGAGCGTCATGGGCCTGATGAACGACACCGACAAGAGGGTTCGGCTAATCGTGGATGAGGAGATCTTAAGCGGGCAGGAGATCGGGTGCCATCCCTGTATCAATACGACCAGCATGAAATTCAAAACCAGGGATCTGTTTGATAGAATATTACCGGCCATGCAGCATGACTACACCGTGGTCAGGTTGCCGCGTCAGGAACTTG
>CAMAGI010000025.1 GCA_945833775.1 uncultured Lachnospiraceae bacterium | reverse complement strand
TTTGTCTGTCCTGCCAGTCTTATCTGGCATTACTGTTTTTAGGTTGACTTCTCTCGAAGTCTGTTCTCTGAAATCTCAGAACGGTCAGCTCGAAACTTCGTTTCTTGCTCCCGTTTGATCCTGCAATACTTCGTATTGTACGGGCATTCGTCTCCGTCAGCCTGCGAGCAAGCTCGCTGCTGCCTGATCCTCATCCCCGACAGCACTCCGTGCTGCACGATCTTAATCTGGAATTTTCAGGGTTGCATTGCTGTTTATTTGTCAAGGTTCTGTGTTGCTGTTTTCAGCGGCAACTCTGATATAATATCACGTGCGTTTGCTGTTGTCAACAACTTTTAAAACTTTTTTGAAAGTTTTTCTCGCCGAAAGCATTCGCTTTTTAGCGGGCGAATATTATATTATCATGGTGGTAAATGATTGTCAACACCTTTTTCTAGTGATTTTTTTGCCCCTTGATACTACATTTAGTACGCTTCGAATATGCTGTAAATAGCACCCTAATTCATGAGGTCACAGGCTCTGATTCCTCTACGTAATAACAAAAGAAGTGTTGCTCTCACAACACTTCTTTTCCGGCAGATGCGCCGCTAACGGAGAAAGAGGGATTTGAACCCTCGCGCCGGTTGCCCGACCTACACCCTTAGCAGGGGCGCCTCTTCGGCCTCTTGAGTATTTCTCCATGATCCGAATAACGCACCTGTCAACTATATATTTGCTCCACTTTCGTGACGCAAAAGTTATTATACATAAGGATATTATGTTTGTCAATCAGTTTTTTATTACATGAAATTATCCGGACGATTATAACGTAAGCTCCGACATTTGTCAAAATTAATATGCAAAGTAAGTACGTTAAAATGCATCCCATATGCAGGACTGTGTAGGAAACACCATATGACATTCATGTTACACATTCTAACACACAAGAGAGTCCTCGTACATTCTTTTGTATACTTCTTGCTCCCCCGCAGGGATACCAAGCATTCTTATGGCTTCCTCGAAAGAACATCGGCCGTTCTTCATAACATTGCGTATAGCGTCCATTCTAGTTTCCTCTACTGCCTCTAAAATAAGACCTTGAGCATATGTTTCTATTGTCTTACACACTTCGTATCGACCTCCCTCGGTGTCTTTAAAATACCTGATCGCACTGCTAATTGCAGGAAACTTTGCATTATCAAAAGAATTTTTATGAAGCATTAGCTGCAACAATTCGGATTTGTCCGATCCATCTTTTATAGCTGTGTTTGCAAAAACAATATCTTCTCCATCATATACCGGCACGTATCCATTCTTAATGCGCATACACCGATTCACATGTGTTACCGTTTGACCATTTCCCAACGAATCGTACTCTGTTATGTAAAGAATTGTAACACTCGGAATGTCTCTGAAATCGGTACCTTTGGGAGTATACTTTGCAGTTATCGCTGAAGCATGAAACCTTGTCCTTGCGATATCGTCATTCGAATTGCCTTTTTGCATTTCTATATTGCAGTAGTCTTTATTATTCACAATACACAAAGCATCAAGTGTAATCTCTCTATGAAGACTCTGTACAATCGATTGCGCCTCAACCTTTATGACCTGTAATCCGGGCATGTCAAGGAGTGTTCTTAATATCTCCTGACATACATCTTTCTTTTCTGCGACCAGCCGAAATAAAGCATCATCAATGATTCTTAAGTTTGCAGCCGTTTCCCGTGTTATTTCTGCATATCGTTTCATCTTTTGTCCCCGCTTTCC
The DNA here is from genome assembly GCA_945833775.1 of uncultured Lachnospiraceae bacterium. Classification (GTDB taxonomy): domain Bacteria; phylum Bacillota; class Clostridia; order Lachnospirales; family Lachnospiraceae; genus Acetatifactor. The sequence continues at coordinate 23,887 of CAMAGI010000025.1, read as the reverse complement.
AAATAACCGGGAAAGCGTTTGCGCTCACCCCGGTTGAATCTCGCCGGGATGAACCCCTATAGTAACTGTTTTTCGATGCCTTATTAATATTTTTCAATTCATTTACTCAACAAGCACATGCCATTCGTCCATTGCCGGCGCTTCTTCCTCATCAAGAAACTTAGGTGACTTGGATTTTATTTAATCTATCCAAAAGTCGCCTATGTATTTATGTGATATATGATTTCAGCAAACTAATGAATTTCTTCTCCTTACGGCTTCTCAGTACTACCTCTTCCGGCATCGTTTTGCCTCACAGCACTATACTACATAATACTATTATTCCACTATTCTCTGCAGTATTTCTCCGCTGCGGTATCATACAGGTTGGTCCCTTCCGCATCGATCACTACAATTACGGGAAAGTTCTTGACCTCCAGTTTGCGGATCGCCTCTGTACCAAGATCATCATATGCTATGACTTCTGACTTGGTTATGGATTTGGACAACAGCGCACCCGCGCCCCCAACCGCTGCGAAATAGACTGCTCCGTTTCTGACAATCGCATCCTTGACCGCCTGTGATCTCTTGCCCTTACCGATCATTCCCTTCAGGCCAAGATCCAGAAGAGCCGGTGCATACTTATCCATACGACTGGCAGTGGTAGGCCCGGCGGAGCCAATGGGCCTGCCTTCACGCGCAGGGGAAGGTCCCATGTAATAGATAACATTGTTACCCATATCCATGGGTAGCTTTTCGCCTGCTGCCAGAGCTTCATACATTCTCTTGTGGGCCGCATCTCTCGCTGTATAGATTGTTCCGGTTAAATACACATAATCGCCCGCCTTAAGGGAGCGCGCATCCTCATCACTTAAAGGTACATTTATATATTTATCCATAATACGCTACCTCTCTGTCCCCACCTATAGTATCCGTACCGCATGTCTGTTCACATGGCAGCAAATATTGATTGCCACGGGCAATCCGGCAATATGTGTAGGATATGTATTGATATTTACGGCCAGCGCTGTTGTGGAGCCGCCGAGTCCGCCGGGACCGATACCGAGATTATTGATCTTCGCCAGAAGCTCCTCTTCCATCTCCCGCACATAGGGAATATTCGACCTTTGATCAACAGGGCGGGTCAACGCCTGTTTGGCCATCAGCGCGCACTTCTCAAAGGTACCCCCGATACCGACTCCCACGACCATGGGCGGACATGCGTTGGGACCTGCATCTCTGACCGCAGTCAGAACCGCCTCCTTCACTCCCTCTATACCATCTGCCGGTTTTAGCATAAAAACGCGGCTCATGTTCTCACTTCCGAATCCCTTCGGAGCGATTGTCAGCTTCAGTTGATCTCCGGGCACAACAGAATAATGGATAACCGCGGGTGTATTGTCCTTCGTGTTCTCCCGAATCAAAGGATCCTTTACGACGGATTTGCGCAGATACCCCTCGACATATCCCTGTCTGACGCCCTCATTGATCGCGTCCTCCAGGGAGCCTCCTTCAATATGAATCTCCTGACCGAGATCGACGAAAACAACTGCCATTCCCGTATCCTGGCAGATCGGGATCATATCCTCACCGGCAATCTTCATATTCTCCTGTAACTGTTCCAGAATCTGTCTGCCGAGGGGAGCTGCTTCGGTTGCCGTCGCAGTCTTAAGAGCGCATTTCATGTCTTCTGACAGGAAATGATTTGCCTCTATGCACATTTCACGGATATTTCTCGTTATGTCGTCGGTATTGATTGCTCTCATAGCCATGCCTTTCCTATCCTATTTTAACTTAATCCACGATCATCTGCCGGATTGCTTCCAGTTCTTCGGAACTCGGTTCTCCCGGTACCCAGCCGATCTTCTGACCGTCATCGGAATATCTGGGAATCATATGGATATGAAAATGCATAACTGTCTGACCGGCATTTTCTCCGTTATTCTGAACAAGATTCAGGCCGGAACAATTCAGCTTCTCCTTCATACGCATTGCGACCTTACGGGCAACTATCAACGCTTTACTTGCCAACGCATCCGGAAGCTCATACAGATTCGCCGCATGATCCTTGGGAAGCAGCAGCGCATGACCTTTGGTTGCCGGTCCAAGATCCAGAATCACGCGAAAATCCTCATCCTCGTACAACGTCTTAGACGGAATCTCCCCTGCCGCGATTTTACAGAAAATGCAATCATCTTTCATCATCTCTATCATCCTCCACATATTTTAAAGTCATTGCCATTGTCAACCTGTTTCCTATACACTCAGCCCTGCTGTCTGATCTCTTCAAAAGGGAACAGCAGATCCAGTGTGCGAAGAATTTTGAAATCTCCCTTGGTCTTCATCGCGCCGGACATAAATGCCCTCTGAAATGTCATACGGCCATTTACAATCTCTTCCATCGCCGCTCTGTTCAGCCACAGCTCCACATCCGGCTGCTGCTCGTCTCCATATGCGCATTCCATCTGAGGTCCCTTCACGCGCAGTATCATACTCTGCGGTTTTTCTTCTATATGAATAGCGTACGAGGCTACAAAGCCGGGTTGGGGTTTAAATACCTTTTTGAACTCCGAAATATACTCCTCCGTACTGTCGGCACCCTCATTGTTGAGAAGTCCCTTGAACAGACTCGTGAGCTCCTGTATATCCTCCTTCTGACGCTGAACGTAAGTATCATCCGACACATACTGAGACAACTGCTCCGTCTCCTGAGGTGTGAGATTAATGCTCTGGGGAATGGATACCATCTGCCGCACCGCTTGATTGCTGGCCGGAAAGCTGGCCATGTGCTGATTGATTGTGCGATACATGTTTTCCGCCTTCTTGCCTATGATATGGGCATACTCCTGATTCAACTCAAGAGAAACGGTGTTCTCAATATAGCCGCAAATCCCGCTACAGGGTAACCCGCCCAGAATCTCCCACGCCGTGGAGAGATTGAGCTTTGCCTCGCGCTCTCCGTAGGTTGTAGACATTACAATCGGGCACATATAGATTTTGGAGATCTTCTCCTTGTCACCAAAAAGCCAGCAGGCATCCAGAAACTGCTGCATGTATCCGCCGATACCGTACCATTCCACTGTCGTAGCAAGAACAATACCATCTGCATCCTTGAGTGTCTGGGGAAGCGTTGTGATGGTATTCTTACATTCATAGAGATTGTAACGCACAACATTCACACGAAGCTCCTCCAGAACCTCCTGCAATTTGTTAATCACATATATCGTGGGATCGTCAATGATTCCTCTTCCGCCGTAATAGATGTTAATGTTCAATATTACATCCCCCGTTCCTTATGTTCCTTCTACTCTTTACACGCTGTACGCCACTCCACACAGTTCCCATGACAAATCCGACAAGCAATCCGCCAATGTGAGCGGCATTGTCGATATGGGCGCCGGTATATCCGCTGTACAAGGACAACAAGATCATCAAAAGTACTCTTGGTAGTGTTACCGTCCGAAGCCGTCTGCGCGAGAATAACGCCATCGCCAAAAGCACCCCGTCCAGTCCGAACACCGCCCCGCTGGCGCCGATCGAAATTGATCCATCCGCACATAGTACTTTATTCACAAGCGAGACCAGATTACCACCGATACCCGACAGGAAGTACGTAAGGCCAAACCAGCCATGCCCCAGTTCTTTCTCCAACATACTTCCCAGAAAAAACAATACCAGCATATTATTGAAAAGATGCGTCCGTCCACCGTGCAGAAACATTGCCCATAGAATTCGTCCGAACTCCTTTTGAAAAAAGACCTCATAGGCGCTCAAACCACCTCTATTATACAACAGATTTCCGGTAAAAGTACATATCAGAAATATAATTACGTTGAGTGCGACCAATGTTGCGCAGACAAATGGTTTTCCCTTCATATTCTGCAATGTATCGTCCATCCTATCGAATTATTTCTATCTCAATGTACCATTGATTCGCATTTATCGTCAACCGCTACCGACATCATTCCGGGAAACACGAACAGATTGGGGCTTCATCGGTAAATGAATTCCACTTTCCCGCAGTGAATCTCATCTCCTTCATCCAGCCTGCGGCGTTCATATGGCTGCATTCGCACACCGTTGTGAAATGTTCCGTTCTGCGAATTCAAGTCCTCCAGATAACTGATCCCGTTCTCCCGAATAATCCCGGCGTGCATCCTGCTGACAGATGCGTCCTCCAGCACAAGATCCGCCTCGTCGCTATGCCTCCCGATGATCAGCTGATCCTGATCCACATTTCCAAGCAGTTTTCCCTCCTTTGTCAAAATCCTGTGCGGGGTATCAAAGGCTACGCAATCCGTCCCTTCTGTTTCCACCTCCACGGGTTCCTGAGGTATATCTTCGTAAAGGGACGACTCCGCAACCACATACCCCTCATCTGATTCCATCGTCAGTTCCAGTGTTCTTTTGTAATCCCCGTTGTTTACACGGTCCTTTCTCTTTTCCATGTATCTTCGCAAAAATCCTCTCTTCTCTTCCTGTACTTTCCAGCGTCCTTGATCGTCCACTTGTTCTACCTCCTGCAGCATTCTCCGCTCTTCCGTATTTAGAACCGAAGTTTCCGCTTCTACCTTCCCGTCTGCTTCCGGCTCTTCCAAGCACTTTGCGTCAGTAAAAATTCTTTCCTGTAGATACAGATCACCGTGTTGTTCATATTCCTCATAAGCCTTATATACAAACTCAACCAGGCCCTCATCTTCATAGTCAATATGTTCAATCCAGAAGTCCAACAGATGATCAAATCTGCCCTCACCCTCATATTCATAGTATGGAATATACAGAAAATACAATCCATTATCATCCGGATCCTGAAAGATGTGTTCTGGATCCCAGAAAATACTCTTTTCATCCAGCAGAAATTCGTTCATCTCCATTCCAAGGTGTTTTAACTCCCACAGAAAATCCCGCATCCACTCCCGCTTTATTTTCTTTTTTGCAAAGAGTCTGTCCAGGTTTTGTTTTCCGGAGATATCATAGTACAAATATGCCGCCCCATTAATATAACGAAGGTTACACGCGAGCAGCCCCTTTACCTCTCCCCGCATCAAAATACAATATTGGTATTTTTTCTCCTCCGGCTTCTGATTCAGCAGAATCCTTTCATAATTGGAATGCAGACTTCTCAGATATTCCGTTTGCAGCATTTACTTCTCTCCTTTCAGTTTTCGGCAGCCCCGCAGAAAAGCCACCGGATTCAGCCTGGTATTTTCACAGGATACATTTATTGTCCACGACTCATCGTCCACAGAGGTCTGCAGACCACGCCCCGGAAACCGACACGCGCCCTTGCCCTGTACCGCTACTTTCCCATGTTTCCATAGAATGTTCATTTCTCCCTGCTCCCAGCAAATGTACTTATCCCATGTTATCTTTCGTTGTTCTTCCTCCAAACCGGCAGTGATCGAAGCGGTGTCATCCGCCTGCAAAACGGCCCCCCGCAATGCAAGAATTCCTGCATCCAGTTCCATGAGGCATCGGTCATACTGAAAAAACCACAGATAGATCATCAGAAAAACAATCCCCAATACCATTGGAAAGACAAATGCAGCTTCCACCGTCATATAGGCGGACAGATACCTTTTTCGCTGTTTGTGTGTTTTCCGCATTGTTATACCTCCCCAACCGATTAAGTAAGCATTGTCTTCCACAACCAGAATGCCGCACACAAAAACGGCAGAAACGGCAGCTGTGTATCCTTCTTTGCTCTTCTCAACAGTAAGAGCAATATCCCAACTACGGAAAATAAAAGCAGGGCAATACAAGTGATGATCATGCAACTGCGCATTCCCTTACAAAGACCCAGAATACCTACAATCATTCCGTCACCGGTCCCCACCTGCTCCGTAAAACAGGCGAGAAGCAAGAACACCACACCGGGCAGAACTCCAGCCAATCCGATCACTGTACTTTCCTTTGTGACGATGATATCTTGAGCGATACACAGAATTGCAAATCCACCACCCACCGCCACCGGGTACACCGGAATTCTTTTTTCTTTTTGGTCATAATAACTGAGTACGATCAGCCACACTCCGATACAATAATCCCTCAAAATTCTGTTCCTTTCTCTAATTCCCGCAACGGCTGCAACGGCGATATCGCTTGCGTGCCTCCTCCAGATTGATTGAATATACCGTTCTCTTCAAGCCGGAACAATCTCGGCTTGAATGATAGCAATTTCCCTGTTCCGTTATATAGACTTTGTCCGTTGTCGCCCCCTTACAACACAATTGACACGCTCCGTATTTCTCACCCCAGACGTTGCTTTGTGCAGCAACAGCAGCCGCGGCAATCTCGCTGATTGACAATTGCAGATGAGTACAGTCGCTATCGGCGTGATATACCTCCCCATTCTCTGCAACGTACACGATAACCGAGGTCTCCCCATTCCCGGACAGAGCATATCCGTTCCAGATATGTCCATAGTATCGGTTTGCCATTCGGAAGGAACGAAAACCCGCCAATTGCCAAAAGGGGGCAGCTTCGTATGTCACATTGATCTCTATGTAGTCGCTTTGTTTCGGTATTTCACTCTCCAGCAGATTCAGACTCTGCGCTCCTTTTGCAAGAGGGGCATGTTCCAGATAATCCTCCCCCAGATGACTTACCAACTCGCTTTTGACGAATGTCTGCGATAATACAATACCGCCCAAGCCGTTTTCCGACAGTAAAGCATCCGAGGGGGCGTCCCCCTCCGATAATACATACCCGTACAGACAAAGTCTGTCACCGATTTCCCGGAGATTGAATGCAACATTGGCATGGAGCCGGATCAGTTCTATGACACAGCTTAAATTGACAAAGAAAAACACAAAAAGCGGCAGAACAAGTGCTGCTTCCACAGTCATGGACGCCCTGAGCATCCGCGTTGGAAGATGCGGCAGAGAACTCCTCTCTATGGGGGGTTCTATTTGGGGTTTGTGTATCGGAGAAGGTCTTTTGTGAATTGTTAACAGTTTCCTGGTTCTCCCCCATAGAAAGGACATCTCTGCCCACCTCCCTCTTGCTCAATAATACTTCTGACGAATCAGCTCAAAATGATAGCCATAGCCGCTGCCAACCTGCACCTTTGCCCTGAGCCGGTCACAACATGCATCCAGCCGAAAAGCCGCATTGCCGGCGGTCAGTCGAATATCCGCCTCCACCATGTTCATCGCGCGAATTGTAAGAGTATCCTCATTCACCATCATCGCAAAAATCCGCAGATAATCTTCATAGGAGAGCCCCTGATCCGCCGATTGATTGTCCGGCTTTTCGATTGCGAGCGCAAATTCCAATCCATAATGCCAGGTTGCATCCGATTTCATCAGGGGGATTCTCCCTCCCCCCAACAAGGTTTTCACGTCATACAGGCTCTCTGCATATGCCCATCCAAGCAGCAATGATGTTTTCAACAAATCCGCCGCCTCCGGGATCATTAGCAGTGTTGTAATTGCCACGGACAGGGTCTCTGCCACCGCACATTTCTCGCCGCTGGAAAACAGGTATGCCGCGTTTGCGGCCTCTCTAAGGGCACACAATCGTTCCGCCACCTTACGGAGATTTTCAACATCCTGTTCCTGTCCGGCAATCAGATACTCCATCTGATAGAGCAGGGCATTCGTATCATCCGAACGCCCATAGTGCCCCATATAGTTCATCAAATACTCCTGAAACAGAAAGCGCTCCACCGCTCCATCCAGGTCGGACGGTTTCAGACTGTCGCAATTTCCCTGACTCAGTTCTTTTCTTTGCATGCGCCCGCTCACCAGACTGCTCTCGTCAATCCGTCTGGCCGACAGCGCCTCCGTATCTTCGATCACATTTTTGAGAATCCCCTGATTTCTTTTCGCTTCCAGGCCTTGTGTCGGATTGTCCACGTGAACGATAAACCATTCCTTTTCGGATATTTGCTTGCGCATACCGTCATATGCCTGAAATTCCGCATCCACTGCAGCCTTCTCATCCGCCACGGATCGATCGCAGAAGCCCTGCACTTCAATCGTGGTCATCCACTCCTTCAGACTCTCCAGCAGATCCAGACCCATATCCGACTTTACCGCTTCCACCGCTCTTGCCCGAAAGACCGTCCCCCCCTCATCCGTATAGAGAGCAGCCATATCGACTCCCACATTCTGCACCGCCAGTCCCAGAAAATCCCGATACAGCCACCGATTTAAAAACAAATCCTCACAGCTGAAATTGCGGTCTAAGTACTCATACAGATGCTGCTGTGTGTTGTGCACGGTCGCCCGTTCTGTACCATACGACACATCGATCGCAAAAAGGTTATACTGTCGGTACAGCTCTCTGTGAAATTCCGCGAAAATACTGTTCATACCGATATCCGTCACACATTCCGCTTCCGCACGCATCGCCCAATACCGGACACCTTCTATCAGAGCAAAGCAAAGGGGAAGAAGCACAGCCAACATCAGTGCCATATAAACCGTTAGATACCCCTTTTGCCTTCTGAGCCTTCTCATACCCGGTTTGTCTGATTCGTAATCTTGGTAAAGATCGAATTGACAATTTTCGTGATCTCCTCCTTGAAAATGAGCACCAGACCTACGAGAACCACAATGATCAGGATGATCTCCACGGTTCCCATGCCATCCTCTTCTCTCCAAAAATGCTTCCATCCCTTTAATTCCTGTGCTTTCATTCATTTCTCCTCCCTTTCATTGAAATAGTCTTAACGAATCCATGCGATTGCGACCCAGCCATTCCCGTTTCTCACACCACTTTGGCTCATCCCGGAAGTGACCAGGGCGCTATTGATCTGTCCGGTTCCCGAGGTCCCGGCTTGCCTGAGCAAATAGATTCCGTTCTCCTCTGACCAGGCCTTGCTGAGGGCACTACCGCCTCCGCCGGTGGATGTTATCAGGGTCGTCCCCGACTGCATGCAAACTGCGGAGCTTCCGCCTCCCGCACCTTGCATGTGTTCACCCACAATTCCTTCCCGAACCGCTGGCACATTCCTTCCGTTTTCACCGCCGTTATAGCCTCCGGGAATCTGGAGCTCACTCTCCGGGAAAGAATCCCCCTGGTCACCACCGATATGTATGATCCCGGCACTGTCCCCGGCGCCTCCCACGTACACACGAAGCACATCGCCCTGATTCAGCTGAACGCAGCCCGATGCAAACCCTCCCAAGCCGCCTCCGACACTCTGTCCGTCCCAGCTGCATCCTCCGCCTCCTGCTCCGTACACCTCCAATTTGTAGGTTCCCGCAATCGGCGCCGCAAACGACTGGACGGAACCCGTACAGCCAAAACCGGCAGAGGTCAACACGCGATTGCCGGTGCTGTTTGCCAGCTGTGTGGAGGATTCATACACGGCATACAAGTGATATTCTTCGGTCTGTGCCGACACATACCTTGTCCCGATCGTTGTAAATGAACCTTCCGTTTCTGCCCAACCTGCAAAATGAAAGTCAGCACCAAGCGCGCTCGGAACCGGGGGAACATATTGTGTATAGGGCATTCCCTCTTCGATCTCCTCCCGTATCGTTCCTTCCCCGCCCGGGTACAGATGGTAATACACCACACTCCCTAAGCTCCATACTCTCACATTACCGAGATAAATCTGCCGCACTCTGCTGCTTCCGTCTCCCAGTTGTACGATGGGATGTATCTTATCGGCAATACAGAGGCTTCCGGTGTCCGCAGCCGATACCGGAAATCCGCAGAGAACACAAACACAGAATCCCGCGAGAAACAAAACGCCTTTTAATAACCCGGTGAATGTCTTTCTATATTTTCCTTCCAATAGACTCCCCCCTATCCGACTACGATGTACAGAACAGAAGGATCAAATTCCGTCATTGCCGCATATTCCTCCCGGGTAAGCACCTGAATACCGGAAACACTTCCGGAAGATACCTTCTGTTGCAGCTGTTCGGACAATTCCTGTTGATCTCTTTCGTATTCTCCCTGATCCACTTTCCCCCTTAACAGGTCGTTAAAATCCGTATTCAGGCTGCTAATCTGTTCTGCAATTTCCCCCTGAAGACTCTCGACTGAAGATGCCACATCTGCCTCCAGAGATGACAGGGACTCCGATGCATTCTGAATATACTGATCCAGACTGCTCGTAACGTTGCCGATGGCTTCGGACAGTTCCGTACTTCCGATTTTCTCTCCCAGCACCTGATTCATTTCCGAAATTTTGTCATCGATTGTACCCGTATAGGTCGCGAACGCTTCAACGCTCAGTTTGGTTTCCAGAGTATCAGCCATTCGGGAAATCGAATGGTCAATGCTGACCAGACGGGTCGCCGTATTATCCTTAAATTCGCATAGTGTCTCGTCCAGAATCCCCAGCACTTCATCGATCTGTTCTTTGTCGGCGGCGGTTGTTCCTCTCAACTCATTGAGCTCCGTCCGCATCTCAGATGCCGCCTGCCAGAGGCTTCCCGCATATTCGGAGTAAACGTCACCGTCCGTCTTCTCTCCCAGAGCTCTGTTGGCCTGCTCCAACTGCGTACGCAGTGCGTCACTAGCCTCACTCGTCGAAGCCTTATACTCTTCAAAGAGCTGTCTGTTTACCTTCGTGCTGTCCAATCTTTCACCCAAAATATCCAGCTTTTCCAGCTCCGCGTTCACTTTTTGGGCAAATGTATCGTAAATCTTTTGAATATCCGACATATCGGTCTTTGTCGCCATCTTGCTGATTGCGCTTTGCATATTCGCCAGATTCTCCACGGTCTCCGCCTTGTACGCCGCAATGTTCTCGTGGACAGTGGTTACTTCCTCATTCAACTCCTCAATTCCGCTCTTCATCTCCTTCAAGCCGGATGCGGTATAACGCGGTTCCCAGCTTTCCAGAGTATCCGAAAGATTCTGAATGATCGCGTATTTGATATCCGCCGCCAAAGCTGTCAGATCGTCCCCGGAGAGAAAATCTTCCCCTTGAGCAAGATTCATCTCTGCAATCAGGCTACTCAATTCTTCTTCCGATGCGCTCTGCATCGCAGCTGCCTCCGGTGAATAGAGGGCGGTTGTCTTTAAGGCCGATGCCACCGCCTGATTGACCAGTGCGGAAGCTCTGGACTCGCTCACCTTCTGCCCCACCGCGGCAAGAACATTCTCGTCTGTGGATGCCGAGAGCTTCATCATATACTGCGTGCTGCCGGATGGCTCCAGGGAAACCGGTGCCGTCGTCACCTGATAACTCTTGACGGCAGCCTCCACGATCCGGTCAATCTGATTCCCCAGAATCTGAGCATAATCTTCTACGGAATTCTCCTCATTTTCAGCATTCCCGCTGTATTTCAGGCGAATGAGGGTCTCCTTTATCTCGTTCGATATGAAGTTGGAGAGGAGGTTCTGCGACTCCTCGGATATGGCAGATGTAAGGATCACCGTGCTGGAATCATCCAGTTTGTTCAGCACCGCGTCCCGAATCTCGCAGGACAATGCGCCCTCCTGCTCTTCGGTAAGTTCACACTCATCCTCGTCGGTGAGCATCTGTGCCGACATTTCGGACACCTGCACCGTATACGAAGCCAGTGCACTGTAGATCTGCCCGCCGGACACTTCCGTCGTGATCCGATAATTGTTCAGACTGTCATGAATCAATTCATTGATCTCTCCCGTCAGCGCAGCGGCGTGAACCTCTGCCGATATTGTCTCGCTCTCCTTTTTCTGTACACCGCACCCCGCCGCCAGACCGGTTACCAGAAGTGCCGCAATACCGATTCTCAAACCAGTTCTCTTTTTCATAAATACCTCCTTCAAATATGTTCTTAACTCCCCGGGCGTCAGCCGCCCATGGAGGAAAACGCAGGCATCATTACCATCACCATGACCACAAGCAGAAACAGTACCATGGGAAGCAGCAGCTTGGTGGAAGCTTCCTCGCCCAGTTTTCTCCCGTTTTGTATTTTCTCGACAAACGCCTTATCCGCTTCCTCCCGCAATCTGTCCAGAAGCATCCGGTTGCCCTTCTTTAAATTCTGCGTCAGCATTCCGCTCAGGCGTATGTATTCCTGCAGCCCGGTCCTGCGTCCGAAATGCTCATAGGCAGCACCCTCCGAAACCCCTGTTTGCAGTTCTCTGCAGGTCCTGAGAATCTCATCGTACAGAGGATGCCTTTTGCAACCGTTTTGCAGAGATCTGCTGTAGGAAGATGCAAGCTTTTCCATGGATGCCCTCACAGTCATTCCCGCTCCCAGATACAGCGCCAGTTTGTGCAAAACCTCCGGGTATTCCCTCTTCATGATTTTCCGGTTCTCCTCCACTTTGGTGTGCAGATCGCGATCCGTCAGAAAAAAGATTGCGATTACCAGAAGAAACACACCGCCCCACAGCCATACACTGTAATCGTTAATGGCCTGCTCCCAGGCAAATTGCTCCGATTGAAGTTCCTCCGGCAGCTGCCAGCTGTCCGCCGTCCTGCTTTGCTCCTCGGAACGCAAAAGTACGGCTTGAATCCTTTCATAGAGCAGTTCGCGCTCGGAGCGTACCGGTGGTACAACCCGAATTTCAAAGGTCCTGTTCCAATTCCAATCTCCATAAAATGCCGTTGCCATCAAAGTCACTTCCCGCGCTGTATCCTGTGACAGCACTTCCCCCGTTGATCGGACAATATCCGTATCGCTGCTCTTCCACGCTACCGAAAACGGATAGGCTTCATACGTCTCCCGAATGGACAGATCCTCCTGCACATCCTGCAAGGATTCATTTTGTCCGGGAAGCGTCTTCTCCACTTTCTCCCAAAATTCTTCACACAGATCGGATGCTTCCTCATAGGTCAATTCCCGGTTGCCGACTACAACCGTGAAGCATTCCCTGTTTTCACCCACCGTGGCTAAAAGGTCAATGCTGGATGCCTCACCCACACAGTTCTCTCTCTGTACCGAGTACTCCTCCGTGAAGCGAACACCCTGCTTCACCTTTACGGAAAGCGCTGTACAAAGAACCGTTCCGCCGGCGAACAAAATCAGCATTCTCTCAATTTTATCCACATAATACTCCGCGCAAAGCTGCTCTCTTCTCTGTTGGGGATGCATGCTCTCCAGATCCGTGGCAACACCGGGATTGTCAAAGCAGGACACCGGAAATCTGCACACCAGCTTATAGAGATATAGTGCCGACTTTCTGAGAACTCTTCTCACCCCACGTGTATTGTCCGCGTTTTCTTTCAACGACAGGATAAAGAGAATTCCGTAGCAGATCCCTACCATACCGGCTATCCACATCATAATTCCCACCTCCCTTCTATCACGCAAGCTCGTCCGCAATCCTGGTCAGAATGTGATCGCCCAGCAGATATGCGGTCAGGTATATCAACAGACACACCGACATAATTGCCATCCCGAACAGGTTGCCGTAGAGGGCATCAAAATACCCGGGATAGCAAAGACTGATGTATCCGATGATTCCGAAGGGCATCAGCTTCATGACCTTCTGTTCCATTCTGCGCCCGCTTAAAACGGTGTGAATCTCCTGCATGGCATCGATTTTTCTCCCGATTGTATCCGCGGACTCCTGCAGGATTTTCGACAAATCTCCACCGTTTTTCTTGGCAATCACCTGGACCTGCGCAAATTGAAGAATGTCCTCGCATCCACTTCTCACTGCAAAATCCAAAAGCAGTTCGGTGATGGGAATATTCAGTACCAGTCCCCGCCGTATCCATTCCAGTTCTTTATAGATCATGGAATTCTCCCCATACAAAAGCTTCATATCGGTGCGGCTCTCCAGAAAAGCATTTTCAACGGCATAGCCTGCCCGCAGCGATGTCGAAACCGCTACGATACAATCCTTGAATTGCAACAGCAACTCCTTTCTTGCAGACTCTGCTTTTCTTTTTTTGAGCAGATGAAAATATCCGATTCCGATCGGGGTCAAAGCAAGCGCTGCCGGAATGCTTCGGTAAAAGAAATACGTCAACAGGACGACTACTGCTGCCGATTTTAGGACAGCCGCAACGATTTCCTTACCCGTCCAGATACATTTACGATAATCCGGCTGCCTGACACTTCCCTGTGTTGATGAGCGTTCCTTTTTTCTGTAACCTTCCAATGATTTTACCTTCCCGATCCTGTCCGGCTTCCTCGAATAAATACAGCGGATTCAGTCGAATCTGATCCCGCTCACATCCGATTACTTCCGTGATCTCCAAAACTCTGCGTGACTTATCGCGCAGGCGCCCAAGATGCACAATCACATCAATGCCGGATGCCATCTGTTGTCGAATTGCCTGAAGCGGCAGTTCCATTCCCATCAGCACCATATTTTCCAATCTGGACAGCATATCTGTCGCACTGTTTGCATGTCCCGTGGACATACTGCCGTCGTGCCCCGTGTTCATGCACTGAAGCATGTCAATCGCCTCCGCACCGCGCACTTCTCCCACGATAATTCTGGTCGGTCTCATGCGGAGAGAACACTTTATCAAGTCCCGTATTGTGATTTCCCGGCACCCCTCCACATTGCTGTTTCTGGTTTCCAGCCGCACCAGATTGGGCAGATTCTGAAGCTGTAATTCTGCACTGTCTTCAATTGTAATAACACGCTCGTCCATGGGAATATAGTTCGAAAGAACATTGAGAAAGGTCGTTTTCCCGCTGCCGGTTCCACCGCTGATAAAGATGTTGTAGCCCGCTCTGACTAAGGTTTCCAGAAATGCTGCCGCCTCCACGGATATGGATTCCATTCGAATCAAATCCTTCATGGTAATGGGGTGATCCGGAAAACGCCGAATCGTAACAATCGGTCCGTTCAACGCAATCGGGCTCATTACGATGTTCACGCGTGCTCCGTTTGCCAGTCTTGCATCCACAATCGGAGAGGCTTCGTTCACAACCCGATTGCACCCGGCGACAATCTGCTGGATCACGTTCTGCAAACGCTCCAGAGAGTCAAAGCCGATATCCAGCTCCCGCAGCTTTCCATCCTGCTCCACAAAGATATGGTCCGTTCCATTGATCATGATTTCCGTCACAGAACTGTCCTCCACGAAAATCTGAAGGATGTCCAGTCTTCGCAGAGCATCAAACAATTCCTTTCGCAGTCTCCGCCGGATCTCCACCGGGTAAGCATCCAGTCTGGATTGCTCCAAAAGGACTTCGTCTATGGTTTCCTCCACCTCTTCATCCGACATGTCCCTCCCATAGTCCATTCGTTCCTGCACTTTTCTACAGAGTTCCTTCTTTAATTCCGTATACTCCATCTCTACAACTCCTTTAATTCCTTGCATATTTCCCTCACATAATCTGCCAGCTCCCCCCGCGTATATTGTTCCGGTTCCAGCGGCAATCTGCGAAACCGAGGCATATTCAGCCGAAACGTCTTTCCACGGACATCCTCGTACTCATACAGTTCCAGGAGTTGTTCGTATTGGTACATTTTGGCTTTTGCGATTGGGTCTGTCCCCACGGAGGTAAAAATCCTGCCGCACATACGCAGCAGCTCAAAGAGTCCCTGCACGCTCTCGCTGAGGTCCAGAATAATGTACTCGTACTCCCCCAGCTCCATCAAAGTCACAAGGAGTCGGCGCCACTCCTCCGCCGACACTGCTGTCAGGTTTTGCCCGAAGCGCATGGGAGGAATGTAATCCAAAGCCCCCGCCTTTCGGATAATCGTCTTCAGTCTCAGCCGGAATTTATCCTGTCCGGTCTCCAAAAAATACAGGACATCCGAAAGATCCTTGGAGGTTTCTCCGGGAACCAGTTCCCGCAGCCCGGCGCAATATTCAAAATTCACATACAATGTAGGGTGTTCCTGTGCCAGAAGCTGGCTTAGAGATAATGCAAAAGAGGATTGAAGCGAGCGATGTACCGGAGAATAGAATCCGATCAATCGTGTTGTACAGTCTCTGTCCAGTGACGGATATTGAACCGCTGCGATTTCGGCATATGCCTCCAACAGCTCCCTCAAAACGGCATCTGCCCGCTGATATTTATTGACGTTTCGAAATTGACTCCATTGCCGCACACCACTCTCATTGAGAATCAACGTCCTGTGCGACTTTAATTTTTGCAGCTCCTCTGTGTAGGCCGACTCCGCGACCAACAGAAGCGTCACTTCCCGGTTCTCTTCATAACGGAGCATTTCCCCCACATCCGTATAGGTGTGCAATTCCCAGGGAAGGTCCTTTCTTCTTCTCAGATAATCGCTCAAAAGCTGTGCATACTCTGCTTCCGGGTCGCAGAATATCAATCGATCTGTTCCGGTTTGTGTCACACTATCCCTCATTTCTGAGCAACTTTGTTGCGAAGATGCGACGAGAAATCTGCGCATGCAGTTTCTCGTCTGCAATCAAAGCTATTTGTTTTTGCTCAGAAACAAATAGCCGTGTGAAAAATAATCTATCGAGTTTATTTTTCACACTATCCCTCCTCGACAGAGAATCACACCGCACAACATGGGACCGGCCAGGCGAACTGCCGCCGACCTGTTGCTCCCGTTGCGCGCAGAATACAATCCAATGCTTCCTCCCCGGCAGACGCCCCGGATATAGGCACTCAGATATTGTAATCGGGAGACGGCATCCCTGTACACAATCAAATGAATCATCGAGACAATGCCCGCTGCCGAAAGGAACACTGCCAGGAACGGCCAAACGCCCTCCTGGGAAAACCACCCGCAGCAGACACCGAGCATTTTCACATCCCCCGCCCCAAGCATGCCCAACCGAAACAACGGGAACATTATCAGAATGAAAAAGAGTGTCTGTGCCATACCGGCAACAGCCCCGATCATCCCGATTGCACGATAATTATTGACGAAGCAGCATACCAGTCCGACCATACACAGCCAATTGGGAATACGACTCTTACGATAGTCGAAGTAGCAGGCTCCGGCGAGAACAGCACATAAAACTGCCAATCCATCATCTCCTTCTTAGAAAATAAAAACTGTATTTTGTAAAATGTGAAATGCGGAGCCGATCGTGCTCCAAAGAAGATCAGAAATCTGATTCGTTGTAAATCGCATTATAGCTACTGCAGAAAAGATTTGCAAGATGTTTTTTTGCACAAAATCAATCTTTGGTAAAATATCACAACATTTGATAGATCCCCAGACCATAAAGTGCCACAACTCCGGGAAATCCGAGAAATCCGCTTGTCAAAATTGTCACCGCATTGATTCCCACGCCCAGGTTAATTCCAAAGATTGCCAGGCCCGCATTGATGAAATAGATGGCGATGATTCCCAGTATACAGCGCATGATGAAGTTGAGAATTCCTTCCACTCAGGGCCTCCGGCAGTTGTTTCTTTTTACTTTAAAGTATGCTCACAGACTTCCAAAAATTCTCAGAAACGGTATATTTTTCTTTTCCCTGTCTATACTGATATCAACAAAAGCTTCCCACATTCGGGATAGGAAAGGAAAGTTCAATGAAGGTTTTTTTCAGTCAGACGCAAAGCTCAACGGATTTGATTGAGGAGGAATTGACTGCTTTCAATCTGCAGGATGCCATCGAAAAAACCCGCCTGGCGCTGGATATCGCCTATGCGGGTTTTGACAACGCTGTGGATGAGGACATCATCGACAGTTATATTTACGAAATTAACGCATTGCAGAAACGCTATAAGCACTTGACGAATCTGGCCGAGGTTCTGCCTCGGGCGGAAAATAAGGCGCTACGCCAGCATTCCCCGATTCGAGCCCTGGTCAGCCATGTTTTCAGTTAGGGATTGTCTCCCATAGGTGAGCCCGGCATACACCTCCTGAGAGTTGTTCATGACCGGCCCCTTGGGGTCCAGATTCTCGATCTGACGATATGCCTCGCACAACGGTCGAATCACACGTCTGATTTCATCTAATGCCTTGCTGTCCGTATGTATCTGCGCATAGGTCAGTCTGCGGATACAGAAAAGATAGAGCTGCTGCAGTTCACATGCCGGAGCATACGCCGGATTCAGGGATTGCAACAGTTCGTTCAGACAGCCACGGCTCTTGCGAACCGCCTCTTTGCCCGCCTCCGTATCCTCCTTATCAAAGCTAAGCTCTGCCTCATCCAGATAGACCAGGAGCATTTCATACAGGATCACCACCAGCTGGGTGGGATTGGCCCGGGTGATTCTCAGCGTAAACTGCTGCTTGCATTCCTTCGTCATAGGCGCCTCCTACTGCAAGAGCTGCAGAACCTGAGAGGGTCTCTCATTCGCCTGCGCCAGCATGGAGGTTCCCGCCTGAGTAAGCACCTGTGAGGTCGTGTATTCGGTCATCTCCTCTGCCATATCCACATCCATCAGGCGGGAATATGCAGCGGTCATGTTCTCCTCCGTCACATCCAGGCTGTTCGTGGTGGATTCCAGACGATTCTGGTAAGCACCCAGTTTGCCGCGTACATCGGATACATATTTGATGGCGCCGTCAAGACGCTCGATTGCATCTTCGGCACCTGCCGCGGTGGAGACGTCAATTCGCTCGATACCCATATTTTTCAAGGTTACAGCGGGAATGTTCACCGCCAGAACCTGCCCTTCGTTGGCACCCACCTGTAAGCGCATGGGACCTACCCCCAGCGCATCCACGTTCAGGGAGCCGATGTTCTTGCTGTCCACGCCGGTCATATCCACCGCGCTCAAATCCAGAACCAGTTCAAAGCCTTCGCTGTTTTTGATCGTGAGCAGATCATCCTGCACACTTGTTTTCGCATCGATGGTGTCGCCATCTTTGTATGCGATCTTCAGCTTGGCGCTGTATAATTCATTGCCGTGTGGATCCGTGGCAGGATTGCCGTTTGCATCCAACTCCTTGGTCAACACCAGATTGGTGATGGAATATTCGGCACCTGCAGCGGTCTCGGAATAGGAATTCACCTTAATGCTCGTATTGTCGGTATAGCCTTTATAGGAAAATTCTCCATCCAGAAGCTTCTGTCCGTTGAACTCCGTGGTGTTGGAGACTCTCGTGATTTCTTCCTTTAACTGGACAATCTCCTCCTGAATGGTCTCCCGGTCGGAATCCGACATGGTGCCGTTGGCTGCCTTGACGGCCAGTTCGTTCATGCGCTGCAGCATATCGCTCACTTCCGCCAGCGCTCCATCGGCGGTCTCAATGATGGAAATACCGTCGCTGGCATTCTGGTTCGCCACGTTCACGCCCACAATCTGTGCATTCATTCGCTTGGCCATTGCAAGCCCGGCGGGGTTATCCTTCGCATGATTCACTTTCAGTCCCGAGGAAAGCCGCTCCAGGGATTTCGAGAGCAGATCGTCGTTATTCGCCAGTGCATTGTTGGCAAGCATAGCCGACACGTTGTAATTAATTCTCATACTGTCCAAACCTTTCTCATATACCGTTTCTTTCAGTTACTGCCTCAAAGCCTGTAAAAACGCTCCGGCAATGCGGTAAAGTTCGGCTTCCGTGCCACTGTCTCCGCTCTGTTCCTCTCTGCTTCCTGCAGAATGGCTGCCCGTGTATGTTCCGGCTTCCACTGCGGTAAGTCCGTCTACCTTGAAGGCCCCCGCGAATTCCGTCTCAACCAGGCTACTGAATATATCGGCAGCTTCCCGAAGTTTCATAACCTCCCGGGAAGTTTTTCCGATTAAGAGTCCTTCGACTCTGTGATCCCGCACCCGCATGTCCGCCTCGACACTGCTGTTTTCGGACAACTGCGCGCGAATCCGGATACTACCTTCGCCACTTCCTCTGCGGAAAGTCAGATGTACCCGGGTAAGCTCCTCCCCGATATACATGGGGAAAATATAGTCCTCATCGTTTGGAAGTGCCCGGGCAATGCTCATCTGCTTGTGCAGAAACTGAAGTTCCCGCACATCCAGACTTCCCTCTGCCAGAAAAGTCTCCGCCTCCAATTCCGTCAGTAGGGTTTCGTAGGCATCCTCATAATTTGCTTCCAATTCCGCACGGCTTTCCAAATGATCCGACAGTTGTGTCACTTTATCCATGCCGCTTCGTCTGTCCGCGCCTGCCGCAGACGCTTCCTTTGCTGCGCTGAAACGCCTCTCCCTGGCCGCCAGCGTTTTGAACACCTGTCCGCCATCCTGCAGAAGCGCTTCCGCCGCCAACAGATTCTCCGCGCTCAGGGTTTGTCCGCTGTCCTTTAACAGCGCAACCGCCTCCGGCGCTGTATCCGACACCTGCCGCAGGTTCGACAGCTCCTCATCACGGAATAATGCCTCCTCCGTATGTGACACTTCTGTCAGGACTTTCTCCGCACTGCGAACGAAGGCCTTCTGAATCTGTGCATCAATGGTTTCTCCGCTACGCACGCGCTCCACAACACTGCCCAGCTCATCGCTCACCTTTACATCGATCCCTTTGAATCGTCCGCTTCGGATGGCCGAGAGAAGATTGGAGAATTGAAGCTGCGCCTGTGTGTTCACCAGCGCACCGATAGCCGCGCCATCGGTTTTTTTAATCTGAGCAAGCAGACGGTATACACCGATAAAGCTCTCCCGCTCCTGTTCGCTAATCTCGTGACGCCGTTCCAGACCGTAAAGGAATCTGCTGTAGCTCTCGGAAACTTCCCGGTAGGACTCCGGAAGTTCGTCAAAATACTGCTCCAGCTCCGCGAAGGATTTCTCCAGGGGATTGATTCCGTCCCGGATCATCTTCAGTGTCGCCGCAGGCTTTAAATGGTCCACCACTTCTTCCACCGTCCGGCAGGCCTGTGTAATCCGCTGCACATTCTCCGGCGTGATCTCCATGCTGTTGTAGCCCAGGATCCGCACGGATTTACGATTCTCCTCCGTAGCGGGCAGATCCAGTTCGCCAAGCAACTCGTCCACATTGGCAAAGGCCTTCCGGATGCTGTCTCCCAGATCCGCACGGGGCGCCGTTCCAACCGTCTCATAGGTTC
Source organism: uncultured Lachnospiraceae bacterium (assembly GCA_945833775.1). Classification (GTDB taxonomy): domain Bacteria; phylum Bacillota; class Clostridia; order Lachnospirales; family Lachnospiraceae; genus Acetatifactor. The sequence continues at coordinate 3,143 of CAMAGI010000025.1, read as the reverse complement.
TGGCCGCTTCCGCAAAATCCGCCTTTCCTGCCGCCTCCGTTCCGAGGGCATGAAACTCCCGCAGAGTCAGATCCCGGGGCAGGATCCCCCGAAAGCCGATGGTCTGCGCGGGCAATCCGGGAATCTCCCCGACAATACGATTGGTCTCATGGAACAGTTCATACTTCGAAACCGCGTCTTCCTCCCCAGGGAAATACTTCTGAGCGACTTCCCGCTCCGCAAGCCGAAGTGCTTCCAGGAATTCCTCCATGGGAGCCGTGTCGATCGAAAACCCACTGCGGATCAGCTTCACATTCACCTCTGCCGTCATGCGAAGACGCACTTCCTCCAGTTGTCTGCGGGCTGCCACATCCCCCGCCTGATCATAACGCCTGGCAAGGTATTGTGCCTGTTCATAAATATCCGGTGTCACCGCCAGCTTTGCATTCACCGCGGGTTTTCCCTCTGCAAGGGCATTCGCAACAGCCCGGGCAAATGCATCCTCGGACACGGGAAACTCCACGCTGCGAAGCTCCTCCAGCAAATGAATATTTTCCCCGGTTACAGGCAGTTCCTTCTCAGCCAGCCAGTCGGCCAGCGCCCTGTTTTCCTCATCGGGCTCAATCCCCTCCTGCGCCAGAATTCGATCCATCTGGTCCCGATAGTTCTCGGAATGGGTCTGCTCATCCGCCGTCGCACTCGCGGTATAGTAACCATTCACGGCCTCTTCATAGTAGCGCGCTCCGACAGCTCCTCCGTCCCCGGCGCCGCTGTTTTTCGCCAGATAAAAGTTCCGGATCTCACTGCCGAGGTGATTGTCCACCAGGTAGCGATATTCTCCCTCCGAGGGCGCTTTCAGGGCAGAAGCCATCTCCCAGGCTCCCGCTACGGCTTCTTTGTTTTCTTCGGTAAGCGGCAGATCGGCCTGTCGAAAGCTCTCAACGATCGCGCGGGCCAAAGCCTCACTTCCCAACACCTCCGCCAAAGCCTCCGGATCCAGATCATCATTGTAGCCGGCAACTGTCTTGCCTGATCTGGCCACCTCTGCCTTAATCTTATCCACAATGGTCACGGCTTCCGCGGGATCCATGGACGCGAAGTGGAAGCCTTCCCGCTCCAGCTGTGCGTAGTCTTCATCGGACATAGTATTTGACATAAGTGTCATATAGTCCCGCAGCACATCGGCATTGGCACAGGCAGCCTCCTGTTGGACCGTGGTCATTGTCTTCCCCTTGCCTGTATCGTTTTTCGGAAAAAGTACCCCTCCTCTGCCGATGTCGGAGGTATCGTAAGCAGCACTTTTGGAAACGGATGAAGCCCTCCCGGCCGCCTCTGCGGGCGTTTTACCGCAATGATTGGCACGATTGCCTGCCACAGGATTCGCTTCCTTATCCGCATTGATATTCTGAAATGTTATTCTCATGAATGGCACCCCGATGTCTGTTTCTTTGCATGAAAAAAGGCAAGCGCAGAACTTGCACTTACCTTTTATTTCGGTGAACAAATCCAATTTCTTAACCGCCCGTCACGATCTGCATCCGTCAGAATAAAAATACTGCTGCCGTGTAGGGCGGCAAGTCAAACGCGATGGAGTAATCCTTAAAGTGACAGGGTACCTCCTCCGCCTCAATCTGTGCGGGAAGGGTATTGCCCCATCCGCCGAAGCGTTCCTCATCGCTGTTTAGGATCAGCTTGTACTTTTTCTGCCTGGGAACGCCGACCCGGTAATTTTCCCACTTCATGGGTGTCATATTCAGGACGAACAGCAGACTGTTGCGCCCCGTCGAAGATTTGCGAACGAACGCGTAGGTACTGCGGTCCGCATCGTCGGCATTCATCCACTCAAATCCGGCCCAACTGTTATCCAGCTGGTACATGGCAGGATACCTGGAATACAGGGCAAGCAGTTCCTTCACAAAGGTCTGCATACCCAGATTATTCTTCTCGCCCAACAAAAACCAATCCAGTTCTCTCTCCTCGCTCCACTCGCGCTCCTGGCCGAATTCCTGTCCCATAAACAGGAGCTTTTTGCCCGCATGTCCAAACATGTAGGTATAGCCCACACGGAGATTGGCATACTTGTCAACCATATATCCGGGCATTTTGTTGACCATGGAGCATTTCAAATGAACGACCTCATCGTGGGAGAGGGGAAGGATGTAGTTCTCGCTCTCGTTATAGCTCATGGCGAAGGTCATCGCATAATGATTGCCCTTGCGGTACAAAGGATCCAGCTTCATATATTCGCAGAAATCATGCATCCATCCCATGTTCCACTTGAAGCAGAAGCCGAGTCCCTCCCCGTCGTCCTCAATATCACCGGTTACATTGGGCCACGCAGTGGATTCCTCCGCAATGGTCAAAAAGCCCGGATACGTTCCCCGCACGACAGAGTTCATGTGTTTGAAGAATGCAATTGCCTCGAGATTCTTATTGCCGCCGAACTTGTTGGGAACCCATTGCCCATCCTGCTTTCCGTAATCCAGATACAGCATGGATGCCACCGCGTCCACACGGATGCCATCCACATGAAATTCCTTCAGCCAGAAGAGAACATTGGCAATGAGGAAATTTTTCACCTCATATTTTCCATAATTGAAAATCTTGGTTCCCCAGTCAGGGTGCTCTCCGAGACGGGGATCGGGATGTTCGAAAACACACTGTCCGTCAAACTCCGCCAGCCCATGCGCATCCCTTGCGAAATGGGCGGGAACCCAGTCCAGAATCACACCGATTCCGGCCTTGTGGAGAGCATTGACAAGATACATGAAATCCTTGGGTGTGCCGTAACGCGAAGTGGGTGCATAGTACCCGGTCACCTGGTAGCCCCAGGAGCCGTCATAGGGATGCTCCGCGATTCCCATAAGTTCCAGATGTGTAAATTTCATCTCCTTGAGATACGGAATGATTCTGTCCGCAAACTCGCGGTAGGTGTAAAAGCCCTCCGGTGTCCCATTGTCCGGATGCTTCATAAAGGATCCGATATGGCACTCGTAGATCGACATCGGCTCATGAACCCAATCCTTCTTCTCACGCTCACGTAGCCATTTCTCGTCCTTCCACGCAAAACCTGACAAATCTGTCACAACCGAGGCTGTTCCGGGACGATACTCCGCATAGTTTGCAAACGGATCCGCCTTGTACAGCTTTCTGCCATCGGCTGC
>CAMAGI010000024.1 GCA_945833775.1 uncultured Lachnospiraceae bacterium | reverse complement strand
GATAAAAGAAGGGGTATATCCGGACAGAGGGGGACTTTGGAATGCGATTGATGAATAGCGTTCAGGAAGAGAAGGTGGTTACGCCGGTTACAAAGAACAGCGCAAACCATAACGAAAGTTTCGAGAGAAGTGAGATGGCCAAGACGATCAAACACAAGGCGCCGCAGTATGTTGAGATCAGCCTTCGTTTGGTCAAAAAGCTGAACATATGGAAGGAAAACGGCAAGAAGGAACCGAAGATTGCGAACCTTGCGTTAAGCATTTCCGGCGTGTGCCTGGGTGCTGTCGTGGGCAATATTCCGGATATCTGGGATATCATCGTGACCGGTTCTCTGGGACAGCTGCCACCGCATCTTTTGCTCCTGGCTGTGTCCGCGGCTGCTTTTCTGGTCTGGCTGCCGAAGCATAAGGAAAGAGAGAACGCCATTCAGGAACTCATCAGCTGCATCGAGGATGAGTTTGAAGAGATCAACATTCCGCAGGAAATGTTGTTTCCTGCGGATCGAAACAAAGGCGTTGTGGAGACACAGACCAAGCTGATAACCATGGAGAAACCCCGCGGCTACACAGAAGCGGTAGCAGATTGAGAGTTTGATGTCTCCGGTACCAAATGTTTCATTCCGCCAAAACAGGGAAGGAGTCAAACAGGATCACTTCGCTGTCAGGAGCTTCGGTATCAAAATAATAGCTGTCCACACAGCCTTTTTCCGTATCCAAAATGGAAAATACGGTGATGGTATTGCTGGCCAGGCAGGACTTACCACCCGGAAGATCCTGCCTGTTGGGAGCAATCGGCTCCAGACCCTGGGGATCGCCGAAGGCGGGATAATTGGATTCTTCCCAGGCACTTCGAATACCGTAGCGCGGATCGGAAGCCCGGAAGACACCGGGCAGGGAGGAGCGGCTTTCACCATCCAGGTAGGCACCATAGGAATTGCCCACATTGGATGTCTGAAGGATGTTCATCCCGCTGTCCGTCACAAAGCGGTTCCAAAGATGGGAATGGGCGTTGAACAGGAGATTGGTGCCTGCATCGCGAAGCAAAGGTTCAATCACGGTTGCAATATAGTCCTGATTCAGCGGATAGTCGTAGATGGTCATATTCTGACCGGTCACGGGATCAACGACGGAGGATTCGACGGGATCCGTGAAAGCGGGACAGGAATTGTCCCCCAGGGAGTGTGCCTCCCCATGGAACATGACCATTTTGTATTTTGCATTCTGATAGTCGTCCTTTTGAAGCTCATTTTTCAGAAAATGAATCTGTTCACTTCCCTCAGTCACCGGCTCGAAAATGAAATCACCGAAGCCGTAGGTCTCTTCCCCGCTTCCGGGAACTTCGGAATATTTCCCCATGACACCGACGGCAGGCAGACGCCAGACACGACAGACCTCCATGGAAATCAGACGGATGTCCCCGAAGGTTACGGCATAATAATTCTCGCCGCCCTCCTTACTCTCGGGCAGTTCAAACATCTCCTCGTAACTGATGGTGTTAAAGGAGTGATCGGTGACAAAGCGATCGTGCCCGGAGTCCGTATCGCTGCCGGTGTTACCGGCATGCGAGGCCCAGAGCTGTTCGGCGTGTTCCATGGTGGAGGGATTGTTGAATTGATCAAACAGACTTTTGGAGTTGTCATATACACCCATCACGTCATGATTGCCGACGGCGGTGTAGATCGGGGCTTCCTGTAACAGGGGAGCCCCGTAGTATTGTGTGCCGTTTCGGGTGTCGGCGGCAGTGCCGGTAAAAATCCGCCAGAATGCGTTGGGGGCATAGAACCAGTCGTATACCCGATCCGTCACATCCACCAGATCCCCATCACAGAAGACGGCATCGACGGATCCGACAGTCTCGTAGACCTTCTGAAGATTGGCAGCACACAGGGGCTTGCACTGGAGATCGGAAGTTAAGAGGATACGAAGCGGTGTACCCTCGGCAGGCGCAGCCGCCAGCGTGTACAGGCTGGAAACAGCGTCGTCCGTAGCAATGCGATAGCAGACGCGCTCGGAGGTGTAACCGTGGTACTCGGGAAGAGTGTCGACTACAGCCACATGCTTGTAGATGGGGGTGTCAATCGACGGATCGCTGCAGGTATCCGGTGTTTTGCCACCACGCTGTCTGCTCATGCGAATGGTTGTCGCCGAAACTATGCGCGTGGGGAGCGGATCCTCCGTTTCGTCTTTGGCGGTCGCGTCAAGATCCTCGTACAGTAACACGAGGTTATCACTCCCCTCCTGTTCCGTAAACCACTGTACGGTGACAGAGGTTTGCGTGGGGTTCTGCAAGATCGGTTCGAGCATGCAATTGTTTTTTCCGGTGCCGGATGTCCGGAAGGCCAAAAAGTCGGCGACATCGGTCGTCGACTCATAGTAGCGTTTTGTCCCACTCTGCAGGTTTCCCTCGGGGGAAGGATGATCGGTGGGATCGACCGGTGTTTGTTCGATAGGATCTTCATCCGTTGCCCGGGGCGAGGCGGTATCGAGTGGAAGTGTCTCAACTTGTATGGGTTTGGTTTTTCCTGCCTGCATGGCGCAGCCTGTAAAGAGTAGTGTCCCCAGAAGAAAGTACGCGGGAAGCAACTGATACACTTTGCTTTTTCCTTTCATTTCATAATCCTTTGCTCAGATAAATCATCGCTATGCAAAGAATAGCATTTTCTCTTTTCCATTGCAATCATTTCCCGAAAAAGCTATAATTGGGAACACAGACAGACCGATTTTGTGCGGAAGGGAGGTGACTGCGGGATGGGAGATCGGAAATATATCGCGATTGATTTGAAGTCCTTCTATGCCTCCGTGGAATGCAGGGAGCGTGGCCTGGATCCGCTCAACACGAATCTGGTGGTCGCGGATATCAGCCGGACGGAGAAGACCATCTGCCTTGCAGTCTCCCCCTCACTGAAGAAATACGGGATTCCCGGACGTGCAAGATTGTTTGAGGTCGTACAGAAGGTCCGGGAGGTCAACCGGATGCGGAAGGCGTATGCGCCGGGGCAAACCTTTTCGGGCTCTTCGTACCGGGATGACGAACTGCAGAAATCGCCGCAGCTTGAACTTTCTTACATTACAGCCGTTCCGCGCATGGCGACCTACATGGATTACAGTACCCGGATCTACAATATCTATCTAAAATACGTATCTTGCGAGGACATTCACGTCTATTCCATCGATGAGGTTTTCATGGATGTGACGGATTATCTGTGCGCTTACGGAATTTCGGAGCGGGAGCTTGCAAAGAGGATCATCCGGAATGTCTACGAGGAGACGGGTATCACGGCAACCGCCGGAATCGGTACAAATCTGTATCTTTGCAAGGTGGCGATGGACGTGCTTGCAAAGCATGTGGCACCGGATGAGGACGGTACGCGTATCGCGGTTTTGGATGAGATGAACTACAGACGGCTTCTGTGGGATCACAGACCCCTCACCGACTTCTGGCGTGTGGGTGCCGGGATAGCCCGCAAGCTGGAAGAGAACGGGCTTTTTACCATGGGTGATATCGCCCGCTGTTCCCTGGGCAGGGACACCGACTATTACAACGAGGATTTCCTGTACCGGCTGTTCGGCGTGAATGCGGAGCTTCTGATTGACCACGCCTGGGGGTGGGAACCCTGTACCATTGCGGATATCAAGGCATACAAACCAGAGTCCAACAGCCTGGGAACGGGACAGGTTCTGCACTGTCCCTACTCGTGCGACAAGGCAAGACTGATCGTCCGGGAGATGGTGGATCTGTTGGCCCTGGATCTGGTGGATAAGGGGCTTGTGACGGATCAGATGGTTCTGACCATCGGGTATGAGGCGCAGGAGGAGGCAACATATCGGGGTGAGACTACGATTGACCGGTACGGTCGTAAGATACCGAAGCATGCCCACGGAACAGCCAATCTTGAGAGATATACTTCTTCCTCCCGCATGATGACCGACGCAGTCATTGCTCTGTATGATCGAATCACGGATCCCGCACTTTTGGTGCGAAGAGTAAACATTGCCGCCAACCATGTGGTGGCGGAAGGTTCCCTGACACAGAGCCGGGATGAAGGTTATGAGCAGCTGGAGCTTTTTGCGGATTATAAAGCACAAGAACAGGCAAAACAGGCAACCGACGAGGCGCTGGAGCGTGAGAGGCGCATGCAGAAGGCAGTGCTTGAACTGAAAAAGAAGTTCGGCAAAAATGCAGTGCTTAAGGGTATGAATCTGGAGGAGGGCGCACAGACCATCCAGAGAAATGAACAGATCGGAGGGCATAAGGCATGAAGGATATGGAAATGCTGAATGAATTTTCCTCCGAGATTCTGGTTACGGATCATTACGAAGATATCATTTGCCTGCCGCACCACGTATCGAAGGTGCATCCCCCCATGGGCCGTTTAAACCGCGCCGCACAGTTTTCCCCCTTTGCCGCCCTTTCCGGCTATGAGGAAGCGGTGGAGGAGACGGCGCGGCTGACACAGGAATGGGTGGAGCCCGAGGAGAGTGAGCGGGCGAGACTGGATGAGAAGCTTCAGATTCTGCAGCACTATGCGCAGACAAGACCTGCGCTCACCGTGACGTATTTTGAGCCGGACTCCCGCAAGGAGGGCGGTGCTTATCGGACTCTGGAGGGAATTTTCAAGACAATCGATCCCTGCGCGCGTAAACTGATTTTATCCGGGGAGACTCCGGTACCCGTGGATCGGATCGTGGGTCTGGACTCACCATTGTTTGATAAGATTTTTAAGGAGTTCCTGTAAAAAACATGCTTGATAGCATGTTTTTCACACGGCTATTTGTGCCGCAGGCGTCACAAAGTAGCCTATATCGCAGAGACGAATCGGAAATTCGTCTCGCGATTTCTCCGACGCTAAAGCGTCTGCGGAATGGGGAATCATATGAAATTTTTGCATACAGCGGATCTTCATATCGGCAAGAAGCTGCATGAGCAGTCCCTGCTGGAGGATCAGCGCTTTATTTTAAATCAGATTGCAGACATCGCAAAACGGGAAAAAGTGGATGCCGTGGTGATCGCAGGTGATGTGTATGACCGCGCGGTGCCCCAGGCGGAGGCGGTTTGCCTGTTGGATCATTTTCTCACCACCCTTGTGGATGCGGGGATCAAGGTTTTGATGATCAGCGGCAATCATGACTCTCCGGAGCGTGTTGCCTTTGCGGACAAGCTGCTGGAGGCCAGGGGACTTTACATTGCAGGTCCCTATGACGGAAGCCTCAAAGAGGTGGTTTTGGAGGATGAATTCGGCCCGGTGCACTTCGTGCTGATGCCCTATGTAAAGCCCGCCGTAGTGGGAGCTAAGACCAGTGAGGAGGCCGTTCTGAATATGCTCTCCCGTCAGCCCATGACGTTGTCCATGCATCAGCGCTATGTGATGGTGACACACTATTTTGTGACGGGGGAGGCAGGAGAGACTCCGCTCTTGTCCGATTCGGAATCGGATGTGAATGTGGGAGGACTGGATAATGTACCCGGAGACTGTTTTGCAAGCTTTTGTTATACAGCCCTGGGCCACATCCACAGACCCCAGCGCATGGGCAGCGGAGCAATCTACTACTCCGGATCTCCATTAAAGTATTCCTTCAGCGAGGCTGTGGGGAGTAAGTGTGTGAATCTGGTCGAATTGCAGGAACCCGGGAGTGTGAGAGCCTCAAGGATCCCCTTGAAACCGCTTCGTGATCTGCGCTGCATCCGGGGCAGACTGGAGGAACTTATAAACGCTGAGGTTCTTAAGCAGTTGAGCGAGACGGAGCGGGAGGACTATCTGCAGGTGACGCTTACGGATTTGGAAGAACTGATCGATCCCATGGGTACTCTTCGCAGTGTGTACCCCAATGTTTTGCACATTATTCTGGAAAAGAACGGACCGGAAAGTGCGGGAGAGACCGATCTGAGTCGTATTGTGGGAGAGAGAAAGGATACAGTGACGATGTTTTCGGACTTTTATGAGCTTTTGCGGGGAGAAACCATGGATGAGGTGCGCGAAAAGATCGTGCGCGAGGCCGTTTGGGAGGCGGAAAAAGAATGCGACCGAAACAGCTGACAATCTGTGCCTGGGGACCTTACAAGGAAGAGGAGCATATCGATTTTACCGTGTTTGAAGAGCGGGGGATCTTTCTGATCACCGGCCCCACCGGCGCGGGTAAGACCACCATCTTCGATGCCATCACATACGCGCTCTACGGGGCCTTGTCCGGCGATGAGAGGGACAAGGAGCGGGGGAGTGTGCGGAGTGATTTCGCCGATCCGAAGATGCCCACTTATGTGGAACTGATCATGGAGCACGGCGGGCAGATTTATCGGATTCGCCGCAACCCGGAGTACAACCGGCCCAGGAAACGACAGGGAGGTGAGCGCGGAGGCTTCACCAGAGAGAAAGAAAATGCGGTTCTGACCTGTCCGGACGGGCGTATCATTGAGGGCGTGCGGGAGGTCAATGCAGCGCTCACCGATCTGCTGGTACTGGATTATCAACAGTATAAAAAAATATCCATGATCGCCCAGGGGGAATTCGCCAGACTTCTGGTGGCGGCACCGAAGGATAAAACCCGTATCTTTCGGGAAATCTTTGACACCGGTGTGTGCGAGCGCTTTACCCGGAGCCTGGGGCAGCAATCCCGCAGACTGCAGCAGGCGGTGACCGAGGATCATGCCCGGATGCAGGAGGATATTCGGATGTTGACTGCCGGACTTTCCGAGGGACTGTGGCCGGAGGAGACAGCGGAAGCGCTTTTGGAACTGACCCGGGCAGAGAATTGGAATTATGAGGAATTGCTGGGCCTTTTGAAAGATATGGAGAAACTGGCAGCAGACAGAATGCGACGGGAAAGAAACGCCTGTGCCCCTCTGGACAGTCGTATTGAGGAGCTTTCCAAACAGTTTGCCTCCCTGCAGGAGGAGAACCGCAATCGTCAACGCCTGGCGCAGGTATGCGCGGAGCGGGAGAGACTGGCGGCGGAGGCGGATGAACAAAAGAAGCGGGAGCAGCGCCTGGAGCTGGGACAAAGGGCACAGCAGGCTGCAGAGGCGGAGACTGCACTGGAACATCGGCAGAGGGAAGTCGAAAAGAGTAAGACGATGTGGGAGCAGTTGGAGAAGCGTGCAGTCGTCGAGCGGGATACACTTGAGAGAATGCGTTCGGAATATCTGGAGAAGGAGACCCGAAGCAGGGAGCTTACAGAGGCTTATGAGGAGGCGGATCGGATTCGACGCCGCTCCGCTATCGGAATCGCTGTGTCCATGCTGGAGACAGGAAAGCCCTGTCCCGTGTGCGGCTCCGTAAACCACCCGAGTCCGGCCAGCCCGGAGGGCTGTACGATCACGGAGGCACAGCTTCAGGAAAAAAAGGATGCATCGGCCCGTGCAGACCGGCAGCTTCGTGAATACCATGCACAGGTTGCCGCTCAGGCTGCCCGCGTGGAAGAAGTGGAGGCACAAAAAAAGACTTGCGAGGAAGCGCTTCGGGAAGAACAGAGCAATCTCAAACAGGCGGAGGCCGCGTTTGCCGATTGTCTCCGTGTCCTTTGCTTTGATTCTGCGCAAGCGTATCAGTCCGCCAAGCTCTCAGCCCGCGACGCGGACAGACTGCGACAGCAGATGCAGGATTATCGGAGCCGGGTTGCCGGCAATGAAGAATTGTATCAGCATCTTCTGGAGACAGTAAAGGAGACGGAGCCGCTGGATCTGGAAAAACAAAAGGAGGCTCTGGACGGACTTCGCAGACAACGGGAGGAGTGCCTGAGTACACAGAGAATCTGGTCACAGCATATGACAGACGTCTCCAGAGCGCGGAAACTGATGGAGGAGAAGCTGGCCCGTGTTCAGGAGCACAGTCGGGTCTACGGATATGTAAAGGATTTGGAGAATCTTGCTTCCGGCAACAATGCCAGGCGTCTGGTGTTTGAACAGTATGTGCTGGCGGGTTATTTTGAGGAAATTCTGCGGGCAGCCAACATTCGGTTTCGCAGGATGACGTCGGGCCGATATGAAATGTCCCGCGCAGAGGAAGTGGGGGACGGGCGTGTGAAGGACAATCTGGAGATTCAGGTGATGGATTTTTACACCGGAAAAAGCCGTTCCGTGCGCACCCTTTCCGGCGGGGAGTCGTTCAAGGCTTCCCTTGCACTGGCCCTTGGCATGAGTGACGTGATCCAGGCGATGAACGGCGGGATACGAGTGGACACGCTCTTTGTGGACGAGGGCTTCGGTGCGCTGGACGAGGAGAGTCTGGAACAGGCCTGCGATGCACTCATGGGATTGGTGGAGAAAAACCATATGATCGGCATCATCTCCCATGTCCAGGAGCTGGGGGACCGGATTCGCTGTAAGCTGGTGATTGAAAAGTCCAATACCGGAAGTAAAGTCCGCACGGTAGTTTAGAAGGTGAGAGACGATAGAATGAAAAATAAAGTAACGAGCGTTATCTTAAATGTGGCAGCCCTGCTGACGGCAAGCTGTGTCCTTCTTACCGGCTGCGGCAGGGACGGGACAAAGGTTATTTTTACCACCGGATTTGACAAGGATGAAGTGTTTCGTATTGAGAACGTGTCCTGTTCGCTGGATGAGATTATGGTGTATCTGACCACCACCCAGAATCAATATGAGAGTGTTTATGGGGAGGAGATCTGGCAGACCTCTCTGGACGGCGTCACCCTGGAGGAGAATGTCAAGGAGACGGTGCTGGCAAAAATCGCCCAGATTAAGACCATGTACCTTCTGGCTCAGGATCGTGGAATCACGCTGGATGAGGAGGAGCTTGGAAAGGTGGAGGCTGCGGCCAGTGACTATTTTTCCTCGCTCAACGAGACGGAGATTGAGACCATGGGGGTAAAGGAGGACACAATTCGAAAGCTCTACACGGAATATGCCATGGCGGAGAAGGTGTACCGCTATATCATCCAGGATATCAATCCGGAGATCAGCGACGACGAGGCCCGGACCATCACGATACAACACATTCTGTTTCGGACTTACACCACAAACGGTGCGGGAACCCGGGTGGAATACTCGGATGCGGTGAAACAGCAGATGTACGAAAAGGCCTGCATGGTGCGTGAGATGGCCGCCTCCGGGGAGAGCGATTTTGCGGAATTGGCATCCAAGTACAGCGAGGATAGTACATTGACCTACTCCTTTGGCAAGGGAGAGATGGATGCAGCTTTTGAAGCCGCCGCATTTGCACTGGAGACGGACGAAATCAGCCAGGTGGTGGAGAGCGAGAGCGGTTATCATGTGATCAAATGTATCAGTACCTTCAATCGTGAGCAGACCGATGCCAACAAGCTGCAGATTGTGGAGCAGCGCAAGAACGAAGTGTTCGGTCAGGAGTACGATGCCTTTGTGGAGGGCCTGGTGCGAAATTTGAACCGTGATCTCTGGGAGAAGGTGACTCTGATTCGCGACAGCCGTGTTGAGACGATGGATTTCTTCGAGGTCTATGACCGGTATTTCGGAACTTAACCGAATGCCAAAACGGGCTCTAAAAAGGCCCCGAAAGGGGAGTTTAAAAGCAGTTAATGAAAATTTTAGAAATGCGGAAAGCCTTGAAAATGCTGGCTTTTTGTCGGGTTATTAGCACTCACTGCAAATGAGTGCTAATTTTGACTTGACTTTTCTCCACGACCGTCATAAACTGGGTTGCAAGGAACAAAAAAGCATAGTCTGATGCACGAAATGCAGGATCAAAAAACAGAAAGGATGTGGATTTTATGGCAGAGAGAAACGGCAGTCTGTCAATTAACAGCGAAAATATTTTTCCCATTATCAAGAAGTGGTTGTATTCCGACCATGATATCTTTTTCAGGGAGGTAATTTCCAACGGATGTGATGCCATCACGAAGCTTCAAAAGCTGGATATGATGGGTGAGTATACACTTCCCGAAGGTTTCAAGGGGCGTATTGATGTGGTTGTAAACCCTGAGGCGAAGACCCTGACCTTTACGGATAACGGTTTGGGAATGACCGCTGACGAAGTGGAGGAGTATATCAACCAGATCGCTTTCTCCGGCGCCACCGATTTCATTGAGAAATACAAAGATAAGAGCAGTGCCGATCAGATTATCGGACACTTCGGCCTCGGCTTCTATTCCACCTTCATGGTAGCGGATGAGGTTCATATCGATACGCTCTCCTACCAACAGGGCGCTGTTCCCGTTCACTGGGAATGTGACGGCGGTACGGAGTTTCATATGGAGGACGGCGACAAGAAGGAAGTCGGCACCACGATCACGCTGTTTTTGAATGACGATTGTCTGGAATTCTGCAACGAATACAAGGCAAAAGAGGTCGTGAAGAAGTATTGCTCCTTCATGCCCTCCGAGATTTATCTGTCCAAGGCAGATACACAGGAAACCCAGATTATTCCTGCAAGTGAGAAGAGGGAGGATGACGTGGTTCTGGAGGAGATTGCTCCCGAAGCCAAGAGCGACGATGCTGCGGATGAGACTCCCGCAGAGCCGAAGCTTAAGATTCGCAAGCGTCCTGAACTGATGAATGAGACCACACCGCTTTGGACCAGGCATCCCACAAACTGCACCAGGGAGGAGTATCTGGAGTTCTATCGCAAGACCTTCCAGGACTACAAGGAGCCCCTGTTCTGGATTCATTTGAACATGGATTATCCGTTCAATCTGAAGGGAATTTTATACTTCCCGAAGATCAATATGGAGTATGAGTCCATTGAGGGCACCATCAAGCTGTACAACAATCAGGTGTTTATCGCGGACAATATCAAGGAAGTGATTCCCGAGTTTTTGCTTCTGCTTAAGGGTGTCATCGATTGCCCTGATCTGCCCCTCAATGTTTCCAGAAGTGCGCTGCAGAATGACGGCTTTGTGAAGAAGATTTCCGAATACATTAGCAAGAAGGTTGCAGATAAGCTCTCCGGTATGTGTAAGACGGAGAAGGAGGAATACGACAAGTACTGGGATGACATCAGTCCCTTCATCAAGTTCGGCTGCCTGAAGGACGACAAGTTCTGCGAGAAGATGACGGATTATATCCTGTTCAAGAATCTGGAGGGCAAGTATCTGACACTTCCCGAGTGTCTTGAGATCAAGCCCACCGACACCGACGAAAGTGCCGTGGACGAAAACGGAGAGAAGGTGGAAGCCGAGGTCGTGGATGCGGCTGCGGAAGGCGAGACGGCAGAGCAGGCTGAGACGCCGAAAGAGGATGAGGCTGAGGAGGAAAGCAAGGAGAAGGTGATTTATTACGTCACCGACGAACAGCAGCAGAGTCAGTACATCAATATGTTCAAGGCTGCCAAGATGGATGCCGTGATTCTCACCCACAATATTGATCAGCCCTTTGTCTCCCAGCTGGAGGCTAAGAACCCGGGCATCAAGTTCCAGCGCATTGATGCGGATCTTACTGACGTTCTGAAGGCGAAGACCTCCAAGAAGGCGGAGAAGGAGATGGAGGAGCAGGCAGAAAAAATTGCAGCCATCATGAAGAAGGCTCTGAAGAACGACAAGATCACCGTGAAGCTCGAAAAGCTGAAGAACAAGAAAATCTCATCCATGATCACACTCTCCGAGGAGAGCAGAAGAATGCAGGATATGATGAAGATGTATTCCATGCCCGGTATGGATATGGGAATGTTCGGAAATGGTGAGGGCGAGACCCTGATCCTGAATGCAAATCATCCGCTGGTACAGTACGTGACGGAACATCAGGAGGGTGAAAACACGACTATGATCTGTGAGCAGCTCTATGATCTGGCAAAGCTGCAGCACGCACCTCTTGCGCCGGAGGCAATGACCAGATTCATTGCCCGCAGCAATGAGATCATGCTCCTTCTGGCAAAATAAGACAGGACAGTTTTATCGAAAAGGAAGTTTCACTTTTCGCAGAAAATGCGGGAAGTGGGACTTCTTTTTTTGCGAAAGCAAGAACTGACGATTAATGCGCAAGGATTCATTAGCATCTTTTGAGTCATATGTTAAATTAAAGGTAATGGTCGCTGAAAAAATGAAGTAACGGAAGGTATTTTGGGATTAGGAGGTATGGAAAGATGGCAGGACCGAAGGCACCCAAGGATCCGACGAAAAAGGGGAGCTATTTCTACATTTGCCGACAGAAGAGCATTGCGGGATCTCCCCAGCCGGACGGGCGCGGAATTCAGTTTATCTACTTAAACGATGTGCGTCTTGTGACCTTTGCAAGGATGGCGGGCAATATCACGGATGAGCATATGATCGAACAGCTTCGAAGTGCCGCCGGATTTCGGGAGATGGTGGCAGGAATCGGTGTCAGCGTGGATGCACCGAAGCTGAGTGACGAGATTGATTTCGTTTTCCAGATGTATGGCAAGACAGACCCCAATCACTCCGGAACCACTCTGCGCGGCAAGTGTGTACCGGATGGAATGGAGAAAATTTTCTGGCTGGATGATTATGAGTGGTCTGAGGATGATGATATTCCCGGACAAATCCGGTTTGAGTTCCCCAAAGCGGAGCAGATTGCCACTGTGGATATCAGGCTGTATCTGCGGGAGGGATATGAAGCACCCGAACAGGAGGAGCTTCACCCCATCGACAAGGAGAGCGCAGATTACAAGGCCATTCTGGAGCGGTCCCTTATGCAGACGGGGGACAACACCCGCCTCAAGGCCTTTTTGGAGAAAGCGAAGCGCGGCAAGGATGTGACGGTGGCCTTCATCGGCGGCTCCATCACCCAGGGTGCGGGGGCGATTCCCATTACCACCGAGAGCTATGCCTACAAAACCTGGGAGGGCATTCGCGGATTTCTGGCTCCGATGACGCCCTCGGGCACGGGCGAGAACATTCACCTGATCAAAGCGGGCGTGGGCGGAACCTCCTCGGAGTTTGGTATGATCCGATTTGAGCGAGATGTGCAGAGAGAAGGCACGGTACAGCCGGATCTGGTGGTGATCGAGTACGCGGTGAATGACGAAGGGGATGAGACCAAGGGACTTTGCTATGAGAGTCTGACACGCAAATGCCTTGCCTTAAAGGACGACGAGGGCACAGGCTGCGCGGTACTTTTGCTGTTTGCCGTATTCGCAGATGATTTTAATCTGCAGGAGAGGCTGGGACCGGTGGGAGTTCGCTACAAGCTTCCCTGTGTCAGCATCAAGGATGGTGTGACGGAGCAGTTTTACAAGCCCTTCGGTCAGGGAAGAGTGCTCTCCAAGAGCCAGTTTTTCTACGATTCCTACCACCCCTCGAACATCGGGCACACCATTATGGCGGACAGCATTCTGAATCTGATCCGGACGGTGGATGCGCAGGAGGCGACGGAAGTGTTCGACTGGCGGAGTGCAGAGCCTGTGTTCGGCACGGATTTTGAGAACGTACGACTTCTGGACCGTCACACCAATTCGGACAAAATGATCTCGGTGGAACCCGGCGATTTCGACAAGACGGACAGACAGCTTCAGGCGGTGGAGATGGATGCGGAGTATGTTCCGGTACCGGAATTCCCGTACAACTGGCATCATGTGAGCGGGAGCGGCGCATTCCGTATGCAGATCGCCTGCAGGTCTCTGCTGATGGTCAGCAAGGATTCCGGAGAACTGATCGCCGGAAAGGCAGAGTGCTATGTGGACGGCAAAAAGGTATTGACGGCAGATCCCAGAGAGGTGGGATGGACCCACTGCAATGCGCAGATTCTGATCAATGAGAAAGAGAGCGCCCTTCGCAATGTTGAAATCCGAATGGCACCCGGTGACGAGGAAAAACAGTTTACGATACTGGGCTTCGGCTTTGTGGAATAACAGAGGATCGTGAGAGAATGGAGAAATTACTATGGAAATTGTAAGAAATCAAGAGAAAAATGCAGCATTCAGAGAGCGCGCAGCACAGCTGGTAGCGCAGATGACACTGGAGGAGAAGGTTGAGCAGACCTTAAACTGGGCGCCGGCCATTGAGCGTCTCGGCGTAAAAGCCTACAACTGGTGGAACGAGGCATTGCACGGTGTTGCCCGTGCCGGTGTGGCAACCGTATTCCCGCAGGCAATCGGTCTTGCAGCCACCTTTGATGAGAATCTGGCGGAGCAGGTCGGAGATGCTATTTCCACCGAGGGACGCGGTAAATTCAATATGCAGCAGGCCGCAGACGATACGGATATTTATAAGGGACTGACCTTCTGGTCGCCCAATGTCAATATTTTCCGGGATCCCAGATGGGGCCGGGGACATGAGACCTTCGGTGAAGATCCTTACCTGACCTCCCGTCTCGGGGTGCGGTTTGTAGAGGGCATTCAGGGACATGATGAGAATTACTTAAAGGCAGCCGCCTGTGCAAAGCATTTCGCCGTACACAGCGGTCCCGAGGATATTCGCCACAGCTTTGATGCGGTGACAAGCAAACAGGATCTGTATGAGACCTATCTTCCCGCCTTCAAGGCCTGCGTTCAGGAGGCCAAGGTCGAGGCGGTTATGGGCGCTTACAATCGCACCAACGGGGAACCCTGCTGCGGAAGCAAGACCCTCCTTCAGGACATTCTCCGCAAGGAATGGGGATTTGAGGGGCATGTGACCAGTGACTGCTGGGCAATCAAAGATTTCCACGAGGGACACCATGTGACCGATACTCCTGTGGAATCCGTTGCAATGGCAATGAATAACGGGTGTGATTTAAACTGCGGTAACCTGTTCCATTATCTGAAACAGGCAGTCGAGGAAGGATTGGTGGAGGAGAGCAGATTGGATGAAGCCCTGATCAATCTCTTCACTACCCGCATGAAGCTCGGTGTATTTGACAAGCTGGAGGATAATCCCTTCAATCAGATTCCGTACTCCGTGGTGGACAGTGCTCCCATGCAGCAGTTGAATCGCCGCGTGGCGGAACAATGCGTCGTTCTGTTGAAGAACGAGGGCGGTCTGCTTCCACTGGATAAGAGCAAGATCAAAACCCTGGGCGTCATCGGGCCCAATGCCAACAACAGAAGAGCTCTGGTGGGCAACTACGAGGGAACCGCTTCACGGTACTGGACCGTTCTGGAGGGCCTTCAGGAATATCTGGGGGACGATGTGCGCGTGATGGTCTCCGAGGGATGCCATCTTTGCCATAACAAGACACAGGCTCTGGGCATCGAGGACGATCGAATCTCGGAGGTAAAGGGCGTATGTGCGGAGAGTGATGTGATCATCGCCTGCCTGGGTCTGGATTCCGGTCTGGAGGGAGAGGAAGGCGACGAGGGCAACGAGTTTGCCAGCGGCGACAAGCCCAACCTGAATCTGCCCGGCCTGCAGCAGCACGTGCTTGAGACGATTTACGAATCCGGCAAACCGGTGATTCTGGTTCTATTATCGGGCTCCGCTTTGGCGGTGAACTGGGCGGATGAACACATCCCTGCCATTCTTCAGGGGTGGTATCCCGGAGCGCAGGGCGGCCGTGCCATCGCAGATCTCATTTTCGGTGAGAAGAGCCCGGAGGGTAAGCTTCCCGTGACCTTCTATCGCTCCACCGATGAGCTTCCGGAGTTTACGGATTACAGCATGAAGGGCAGAACCTATCGCTATATGCAAAGCGAAGCACTCTATCCCTTCGGATACGGTTTGTCCTACACGGATTTTGCATACGAGAATGTCTCGGCAAGCAGCGCGAAGATCGGTGCAGACGGGATCACCGTAAAGGCCACCGTGACCAACACCGGAAAGATGGCAGGCGGCGAGGCGGTTCAGGTCTATGTGAAGGTGTGCCGCGAAAATACCCCCAACGCACAGCTGAAGGGGCTGAAAAAGATTCATCTTGCACCCGGTGAGACGACGGAGGTCGAGATCAAGCTTCCCGCAGAGAGCTTCGGACTTTTCGATGAGGAAGGCGTCTTGCGGATTAGCGCCGGTGAGGTGAAGGTTTACGTGGGCGGTCAGGCACCCGACAGCCGCAGCGCAAAGCTTACCGGTAAGAAGGTAACCGAGCTTACCCTGCAGATTCCCGACACTCTGGCATAAAGAGGACGGTAGGCAGAGATGATCATTAGGGTCATCTCTGCCTGTTTTGGTGTTTTGGAGATGACGAAAAAGAGAAGGGATAAAAGGGAAAAATATGATTGAGAGTACGGTAAAAACGTTTATTGATGGGTGGTACTTTTGTAAGACACCGCTCGGTGACAAGCCGGATGCGGGGACAGCTTTTCAGCGGGTAAGGATTCCCCATGACTGGCTGATTTATGATGCCCGGAATCTTTATGAGGACAGCTGCGGCTGGTATCGGAAACGGTTTTACTGCAAGGATATTGCTGTCCCGGAGGGCGGTCACGTGATTCTTCGGTTTGACGGAGTTTATATGAATTCCACCGTTTACTGTAACGGTGCCAGGGTGGGGGACTGGAAGTACGGATACTCCACCTTTGATATGGAGATTACCGAATATTTGAAGGAGGGCGAGAATGAGATCCTCGTTCAGGTACGGCATCAGTCTCCCAACAGCCGGTGGTATTCCGGTGCGGGAATCTTCCGCAATGTGTGGCTTAAGGTCTGCGGGCCGGATTATCTGCCCCTGGATGGAACCTATGTGGTGTCCCGTCCGGAGGGAAGAGATTATCGCATGGAACTTGAGACGGAGGTCATAAATGCCAACATGGCAGGATCCGGGGAGGAAACGGGCCTGTACTGTCGGTATCGTCTGAGCAGAAACGGAGAAATCGTACAGGAGCTTGGTACGGTTGCAGTCACAAGAGCGGGGAGTGCGGACAAAACAGTGCTCTTTGATGGTGCGCCCGAGGGTGCTCAGGTTTGTCGAAAACCCGACGCAAAGGCGGTTTGCAGTGTGCTCGTGAAAAGTCCTGAGCGCTGGAGTATCAAAAACCCGCAGTGTTATGACTTGACCGTGGAACTGTTGCATGCGGATCGTGAGACGGTTCTGGACAGCCGACAGGTTACGGTAGGTTTTCGTGAGTTCGTATTTGATCCCGAAAAGGGGTTGTTTATCAACGGCGAGTATACGAAGGTACACGGCGTGTGCGAACATCATGATTTCGGCTGTCTGGGTTCCGGTTTCTCCGAGGCTGCCATGCTCCGTAAGTTCAAAATACTTCGCGGCATGGGTGTGAATGCAATCCGCACCAGCCACAATATGCCTGCCTCGGAATTGATGGAGATGGCGGACAGACTGGGATTTTTGGTGATGAGTGAGGCGTTCGATATGTGGGAGCGCCCCAAGACTACATACGATTACGGGTGTTATTTTAAAGAGTGGTGCGAGCTGGATGTGCGCAGCTGGATCCGCCGGGACCGCAATCATCCGTCCCTTCTTCTGTGGTCCATCGGCAATGAGATCTACGATACACATGCGGATGAACATGGGCAGGATATCACCCGCAGACTGATGAAATATGTGCGCGACAATGATCCCGGAGAGAATGCACCGATTACCATCGGTTCCAACTACATGCCCTGGGAGAATGCAAGAAAGTGCGCAGATATTGTGAAGTATGCTGGCTACAATTACGCGGAGCGCTACTACGGGGAGCATCATGCCGAGCATCCGGATTGGATCATCTACGGCAGTGAGACGGCATCTGTGGTCCAGAGCCGGGGAATCTACCATTTCCCGTTGGCCCAGCCGATTCTGGCAGATGAGGACGAACAGTGTTC
This sequence comes from uncultured Lachnospiraceae bacterium, assembly GCA_945833775.1. Classification (GTDB taxonomy): domain Bacteria; phylum Bacillota; class Clostridia; order Lachnospirales; family Lachnospiraceae; genus Acetatifactor. The sequence continues at coordinate 8,201 of CAMAGI010000024.1, read as the reverse complement.
TGCACTGGGAAATTCCTGCACAAGCTGGGGAGCCAAGAGTATTGAACAATGCATTATTGACGACAGGGATGCAACCTTTACCTTTGGACAGTTTTTGTGGACCGGCTTTGACTATATCGGAGAGCCGACCCCGTATCACACCAAAAATTCTTACTTCGGTCAGATTGATACGGCGGGATTTGCAAAGGACTCCTATTATATCTTCCAGGCAGAATGGACGGATGGAAACGAAAACCCCATGGTTCATCTGTATCCCTATTGGGATTTCAACCCCGGACAGCGGATTGATGTGCGCGCATGTTCCAACGCAGCGGCAGTGGAGTTGTTCGTAAACGGCAGAAGCCTGGGAAAACAGGAGATTGATCATGCCCATGGAAAGAAACTGTCGGGCGAATGGCAGGTGCCCTACGAGCCGGGCGTTATTGAGGCGGTTGCCTACGATGCGCAGGGCAGAGAGGTGGCCCGTGACCGCAGGGAGAGCTTCGGAGACAGTGCAAGGATTGTTGTGGAGGCAGATAAGACCGCTGTAAAAAATGACGGGAAAGATCTGATCTTTTTGACAATTTCAACGGTTGACAGAGAGGGACATCCGGTGGAAAATGCTGTGGATCGCGTAAAGATCTCCGTGGATGGTGCCGGAAGACTGGTCGGAACCGACAACGGCGACAGCACGGATTACGATTCCTATCAGGCAGCGGAGCGTGCGCTTTTCTCCGGTAAGCTTCTTGCGGTTGTGGAGGGCAACGGAAAACCGGGTGAAATCCGTGTGAGAGTGACCGGAGACGGTCTGGAAGCCGGTGAGATTTTCCTTACGGCTGAGGCTGCGCAGGAGGAGACAGAGACGCAAAATGCGATCTGCGCACGCATGGAAAAGTGCGCCGTGTGTGATGCCGGCACAAAATCAGCCGACGAAACCGGGCAGCTTTCTCACCCGGTTCGTAAGGTGGAACTGTCGGTGGAGGGAAGTACCGTCTTTTCTCCGGAACAAAAAACGATTACCATTCGTGCAAAGGTGCTTCCCGAGAATGCGGATGGTTACCAACTGATCTGGAAGGCAGTTAATGACGCGGCGATTCCCATCGGATTTGCTGAGATCACACCGGATCCCGAGAGAGCGGATTCCGTGCAGGTTACGGCAATCGGAGACGGTTCGTTCCGAATCCGCTGTATGGTGAAGGATACCTCCGGCAAGATCACGGTGATCTCCCAGCTGGAGTGCGAAGCTACAGGACTGGGGCAGGCATTCTTAAATCCCTATGAGTTTATTACCGCCGGACTGTGTACGGATTCCTACGGCGAGATCGGCAATGGCAACGAGAAGGGAATTGCCACCGGACGGGATGGCGAAAACGGACCTGTTTTTGAAAACGTGGATTTCGGACCGATCGGTTCGGATGAGATCACCATTCCGATTTTTGCACTAAATTCGGATGTGTATGAGATCAATATCTGGCTCGGCAAACCCTATGAGGAGGGCAGCAGAGTTTTAGCGCATGTGACTTACCAAAAGCCCACAATCTGGAACACTTATCAGGCACAGACATGGAAGCTGCCGGAGCGCATTCGCGGCGTTGCGACGATCGCTTTCACGTTCTGGGAGAAGGTACATGTAAAGGGATTCTCGTTTAAAAAGTATGAGCGTGCCTACGAGTATGTGGCAGCCGGCGATGCGGATAAGGTCTATGGGGACAGTTTTGTCAAGGAAGGAACCTGTGTAAACGGCATCGGTAATAACGTGACGCTGGAATTTGAGGAGATGGATTTCGGCGAAACTGGTGCCGACCGGCTTACCATCTGGGGGAGCACTCCCCTTGCATGCAATACCATTCACGTACGTTTCACCCGATCGGACGGCGAGCTTGAGGCGAGAATTCTGGAATTTGAAGGAAGCGGACAGGAGGCACAGGACGCCGGGGCTGCAGCGGATGCCGGATCCCGGACATTTGCGATAGAGCCCTTTACGGGAAGCGGCAAGATCGAGTTTGTGTTTCTGCCGGGAAGCAACTTCGATTTCCGGGCTTTCCGATTTTCGCAAAAAGAGGAATAGGACGCAGGTACGATAAGCGACATAACAAGATAATCCAAAACGGAGGATGGAAAAAGATGGAAAAGAAAACCTATCGAAATATGTTTGCGCAGGCAGGTATCCCTGAGGAGAAAATCCGGAAACGCCTGGAGGAAGTGAAATACACGTTCTTTTATGACCCGGAGAAAAAGGTGTATTTTCCCGTGGGTGACGATATGGCTTACATCTGTGATACGGGCAACAACGATGCCCGCACGGAGGGAATGTCCTATGGTATGATGATGTGCGTACAGCTTGACATGAAGGAAGAGTTCGACCGCATCTGGAAATGGGCCAAAACCTACATGTGGATGTCCGAGGGGGAGAACGAGGGCTACTTCGCCTGGTCCTGCGCTACGGACGGCTCCAAGAATGCGTATGGTCCGGCTCCCGACGGAGAGGAATTTTTTGCCATGGCACTTTTCTTTGCCTCACACCGCTGGGGTGACGGAGAGGGCATTTTTGCATATTCCACGGAGGCGAAGGAGATTTTGAGGGCCTGTCTTCACAAGGGACAAAACGGGCGGCCCGGAACTCCCATGTGGAACCTGGATAATCATCAGATTCTGTTCGTGCCGGGGATCGATTTTACCGACCCCTCCTATCATCTGCCTCATTTCTATGAACTGTTTGCACTCTGGGCTTACGAGGAGGACCGGGCATTTTGGAAAGAGGCAGCCAGGGCAAGCCGTGAGTATCTTGCAGTCGCCTGCCACCCCGAGACCGGTTTCTCTGCGGAATATGCGGAGTTTGACGGCTCTCCCATGAGCAGACCCCTCCCCTGGACCACGGACCGCCACGACTGGTTCTTCAGCGATGCATACCGCACGGCGGCCAACATCGGTCTGGACTATGAGTGGTTCGGCGTGGATCTGGGTCAGCGCGCCGCAGCAGACCGTATTCAGAAATTCCTGCTTGCAAATCTGCACTCCGGAGAGTATCATATCTGGGAGACCGACGGTCGCATCGCCCAGACAGGTGTCCTGCATCCCCTGGGAATCCCCGCAACGGTGGCACAGGCCTCTCTTGCAGCAAAAGAGCCTCAGGCAATGGAATGGGTGAAGGCATTTTTTGAGATGCCCATGCGGGATGGAGTCCGCAGATATTATGACAACTGCCTGTATGTGTTTGCGTACCTTGCACTTTCCGGTAATTACCGGATCTGGTAAAAAAGAAAGGACAGAGTGATGAGCATGAGTACAATTTCCCTTTCCGACAATTGTAGCCTTACAATGATTCTGACGGAGGAAACAGCATTTTCCGGTGTGAAAAAGATTGCCGGAAAAGTGGCCGGTGACATTGAACTTGTGACCGGCAAAAAACCGGAGGTGACAGAGAATCTTAAGACACTTGCGGAACGTGGCTGCAGCGTGGCAATTCTGGGTGCTACCTATGGAAGAAGCGCCCTGGCCGATCGCCTCGCGGCAGAGGGAAAGTTGGATCTGGGCGGACTGACCCGAAACACACAGCAAAAAACAGGTGCAAATGATACCGCACAGAGCACGGATGCTTTACTTCGCGAAGTGTATACGCTGCAGCTGGTGGAGAATCCCTTCCCGGAGTGCCCTCAGTTAAAGCAGCTTCTGTGTGTGGTGGGAAGCGATAAGCGCGGAACGATCTATGGGTTATTTCGTATTTCCGAACTCTGCGGTGTAACACCTATGGTCTATTGGGGAGATGCACAGCCCGCGCACAGAGAGGAAATCCTGCTCAACCTGGAGCTTCCCTATGTTTCCAAGGAGCCTTCGGTGGAGTACCGCGGCTTCTTCATCAATGATGAGTGGCCGGCATTCGGAAACTGGTGCATGGAACATTTCGGCGGTGTCAATGCCGCTATGTATGAGCATATTTTTGAATTCATTCTGCGTCTGAAAGGCAATTATTTCTGGCCTGCCATGTGGGCAAGTGTTTTCTCCGAAGACGGACCCGGCATCGAAAATGCGCGTCTGGCAGACGAGATGGGTATTGTGATGGGGACTTCCCACCACGAGCCTTTGTGCAGGGCAGGGGAAGAATGGAAGCATGTCTGCGCCAATTACGGCGACAATCCGGCATGGAGCTTTTTAAGCAACAGTGATGCAATCACACGTTTCTGGGAGGATGGGCTTTTACGCAACAAGGACTTTGAGAACGTGATCACCATCGGTATGCGCGGAGAAGCAGATTCCAAGCTGTTGCCGGAAGATGCGACCATGCGGGATAATGTGGAAGTGGTCAAGAAGGCAATCCTTGCACAGAACCGATTGATTGCAGAGCACATTGATAAGGATCTCGCGAAGGTCCCCAGAATGCTTGCAATCTACAAAGAGGTTGAGGACTACTATTACGGGGACGAGACCTGTGAGGGACTGCGCACCTGGGAGGAGCTTCGGGACGTTATTTTCCTGCTCAGCGACGATAATTTCGGACATCTGAGAAGTCTGCCCGATGAGAATGACAGAAAACATCCCGGTGGTTTCGGCATGTATTACCACTTTGATTATCATGGCGATCCCATCAGTTTTGAGTGGCTTACCTCCACAACCCTTGCAAAGGTGTGGGAGCAGATGACTACGGCCTACGAATTTGGTGTCCGCAGGATGTGGATTGTCAATGTGGGTGATCTGAAGGGTAACGAGTATCCCTTAAGCTACTTCATGAATCTGGCATACGATTTTGACCGGTGGGGAAGTTCGAATCCTGACAGTCCTGCAGAGTATGCAAAGCAGTGGATGGAGGAGCAGTTTGGCGGACGCGTAAACGCCAGTCAGATGGAGGATCTGTCCACCGTTCTGGAGGGTTATATCTGCCTCAGCAGTCTGAGAAGACCGGAGGCACTTCGCCCGGAGGTTTATCATCCGGTTCACTTCCGGGAGTCGGAGAGTATTCTGGAGTGTGTGAATGCCCTGCTTAAAAAGGCAGAGGAATTAAAAGAGACGCTTCCCGAATCCTGCAAGGATGCGTTTTACAGTATGATTTATTACCCCGCGTGTGCGACGTTAAACAATATCCGGATGAACCTGGATGCAGGCATGAATCATGAGCTGGCATCCCGCGGCCTCGTGGCGGCAAACTTCTACGGCGAGAAGCTAAAAGCCGATATCGCGCTCGATCAGGAATTGGAGCGTCAGTTCCACACCTGGAAGGGAGGAAAATGGAATCCCATGATGTCCTCCGCACACACCTGTTTTGATTCCTGGAACGATTACGACTGGTGCTATCCCACCGTGCAGTATGTCTCACCGATTCCCAAGGCAAAAGCGGTGGTCTCCTTCCGGGGACAGGACGGCTGTTCCATGGGAAGACAGTGGAACGGCAACCCGGCTTTGGCGAATTCGGATTTCCTGCGCCCGGACTGCGAACAGGTGATTGTGGACATTGATACCAGGGGAAGCGTTGCATTTACCTATCAGATCACCTGTGACAAGGGCTGGCTGTTTTTGAGCAAACGGGAAGGCCGGGTGATGGGGGCGGATGCCTCCGCAGAGATCGGTTATATCCCCGGGCGTGAGAGCATTGAGCTTCGGTGTGACAGAAGTAAGCTGACAGGGGAAGATCAGGCAATGGTCTCCATCCTTTTCAGATTTGAGAATGGCGCGGAGGATGAGGCTCGTCTGTGCGTGCGCGCCGACGCAGTTCCCAAGAGCACGGATGCGCAAGGCAGTTCCGGCGCAGATACTTCCGATCGTGTCAATGGTTCCGGTAACTATTTTGCCGGCATGCTGCATGCAATTCGGGCAATGGGGAAGAAGCTGTTCGGAAAGAGTGCGCAAGAGCCGCAGACACCCGAAACAGATTCGGAGCAGAAGGCACAGGAGGCACAGGAGTCGCAGGAGACTGCCGGCCGGGGAATGTCTTCCTGTATTTTCCAACAGAGGCAGGAGGCGTGGATTTCGATTCTGGCGGAGCATTACAGTGGGCAGCAGGATACCACCGAAGGCGGGTTCGTACGGATTCCCCGGTTGGGACGTCTCTGCGGTGGTGTGAAATGTATGCCCGCAGATAAGGATTTCCGATTCGTGGAGGAGAAGCCTTCCGTGAGCTATCGCTTTGCGGCGGCGAAGGCGGGCGTTTACCGGCTGGAGGTCACTTTGCTCTGCAGAAATCCCCATCGCAAGGGTGGCCGTATGGAATTCTATTGTGCTGCGAACGGCGGAGAAATGTTAACCCTTTCCGCTGCCGGTGAAGGGTTCTCCACTCAGGGAAGCTGTAGTGAGTGGGCACAAGGCGTCCTTAACCAATCCCGCAAAGTACGGACCTGCGTGGAACTGCAGGAGGGTGAAAACACCTTGACGATTTATGCAGGTGAACCGGGGATTATCCTGGAGCGAATCCTTCTCTATTCGCAGGAAGACAAGGTTCCCGAAAGCTATCTCGGACCCCGGGAGAGCTGGTTCGGCCCTCTGGTAAAATAAAACAAAGAGAGGAAGATGCGTCTCTGAATTCAGAGATGCATCTTCTTTTTTTATTACCTATCCCAAAACTACCCCCCTTTTGGATGCCCAAAATGAATATACTGGCACGCAGGATAGTGGAATATTGTAGGTGACTTCTGGTATTCTCGTAGGGATAAGATACTTTTTGTTTGTGTAAAGCATTACATACCTATGGAGGATGAGACAAGCATGTACATGAGAAAAAGCAGGAACAAGAAAGCCGTAGGGTTGCTGGCACTCTGTCTGGCGGTCTGCATGGTGCTCACGGGGATTCCCTTCGAGAATCTCCGGGTTAAGGCAAGCGATACAGCAACCGTTACGAACATCTATGCGACGTTCCCGGAAAACGGCGATCCGACGGATTTTGAGGTGGCAGAGGAGGGATACCAGACGCAGGGGAAAGATCTCTTCGGCAGAATTGTGCGGGATGGAACCTATACGGTATCTTCGTATGATGCAGAGGGCGGGCTCCCGCTCTATCTTGATAATGCCACAGCAACCTACCCGCAGGGGGTTACGGTAAATCCTTATTCGATTTATATGTCCGGCAACAGTTCGCTGATAACGGATACCTGCACCGTCAGCAGTACTTCCGATGCATTTGACGGTGAGTCTGTAACAACCGATAACATTGCTGATTTCCTTCAGTTCTATGAGGACCGGCCTCCGTATTCCTATACCTTTACGTCGGGGGAGACGGTTTGGACGAATTGGATCCGGATGGAAACCCTGACGGTGAATCAGGGGGTAACTCTTAAAATCGCCTGTGGACAGGACGGGGAGGATATCTTCTCAGCAACAATCGAAACCGGTTGTGCGACGATAAATGGAACGGTGATCATCGAAGACAGTGCGGCGAACGGATCCAATGCGCTGGCAGTCGAGGGAGGCGGTACACTTATCATCGGCGAGAACGGTTCTCTGACAGGTGCCGGAAATGCTGTTTTGGAGATTCGGGATTATGTGACTGTAACCGGCAGCCTTCCGTTGTATGATCGCTTTGACGGAGAGAGCGGTCAATGGATTGCGTATGTATGTGACGGCAGCCAGGATGCCTGTACCGGTTTTTCCTACGATTCAAATGAAAGCAAATGGGTGCGTATTGCGGATGGCGGCGGCGGATTAGGAGATTTCCGATATCGCATCGTCAAAATAGGGGATGGAGAAAACAGCCTGACTGTGAATGGGTCTCCATCGGAATTCGATGATGAGAACAGTGATAGAGAGTTTGAGCGCGATACCCCGATCAACTTTACCGTTACCGGCGAAGTATATAAGGTTATCGTGGTAGGAGACGAATTTGAAACTGAGCCTACGGGAACAAACGGCTCTTACAGCTATACACCCACTGCGGACAGCGGTTTCGAGATCCTGATCTATACATCTGAGGAAGCCTATCATTTTGACCGGTGCCAGCCCGGTGAGGGAGAATTCCTCGTAGAATATCAGGTGCGCTATCAGGACGAAGAGATAGCCGGTGCCGGCAATCAGGTTGCCGTCGATTCACAACTGCTGGGATCGAATCTGGTACGCTCCGCCAATTCAGGGGAATGGACCAGGCTGGTCTTAAAAGATGCGGTAACCGAAGTACCTCTTAAAATTACCGCTGCACAGGATTGTGATTATGAGGTCACGATGCACGGTGAGAGCGGAAATAATGATGTCACTCAGGATGTAAAGGACAATCAAAATGTATTAAACTGGGATGTAACGGCGAAAGA
>CAMAGI010000023.1 GCA_945833775.1 uncultured Lachnospiraceae bacterium | reverse complement strand
GAATCGTGCATGCCACAGCTTTTTCGGAGGATGAGCGGGCGCGAATCGAAGAGATCTTGAAATAAAAACCACCCTGCCACGTTGTTGTGGCAGGGTGATTTTTTCGTATCAGTTATTTACCATAGAAGATCTGGGCAATGGGAGAATCGGGAGACAGGATGATGGTCTTGTTCTGCCCGTTCATGGAGATCTTCAGCGCATCCAGACTTCTCACAAAGGAATAGAAATCCTGCTTGGACTCGTCATTGTATGCGTCGGAAAGGATTCTCATGTACTCCGCCTCACCCTCGGCAACCAGGATTTCTGCGTCCTTGTTGGCCTCGGAGAGAAGGACTGCAACCTCCTTATCGGTCTTGTTGCGGATGATCTGCGCCTCGGAATTACCCTCTGCTGTGTAGGTTGCGGCAATGTTGTCGCGCTCGGAAATCATGCGTTCGTACACGGCATCCTTGTTGTCACTGGGCAGATCCAACTGCTTGGTCTCAAAGGCCAGAAGCTCAATGCCGTACTGATCCAGCGTATTGCCGATGTTGGAAACGATGGAGGCCGAGAGGGCACCGTTTCTGCCGGAGATGACATCATTCTGCGTGGTGCTGGAGATGACATTCTTGGTGGAGTTATAGACAATGGTGTTCAAACGGGCTTCTGCATTGGTAATGGAACCGTTCAGGGTCTGTGCAAATTTGTGAGGATTGGTGATATGCCACAGAATGTAACTGTCGCAGATCATGGTTTTCTTGTCACTGGTGATGACATCGGAGGGGGACAGGTCGTAGAGCAGGATCTGCTTGGGGAGCTTGTCCACCGTCTGGATAAAGGGGATGCGGAAGGATACTCCTGCATCACTTACGATGTGATCAATCTTACCGAACTGGCGAATCAGGGAGTACTCGTTCTCCTTTGTCACGACGATACTGGAGGCACCGACAGAAATCAAAAGGAAAGCCAGAACAGCGATTATGATTTTACGAATGGTTTTCATGTTCGATACACCTCCTTAGTTGGTTGCACTGTTGCTGTCAACAGTGTTCTCTGTGGTTGCAGTGGTCGTAGCAGAGGATGTGAAGGGCTCTATGGGGTAAATCATCTGTGTGTCGCCGTTGGGGCTTTCGATGATGACCTTGAGCTCCGGAAGAACCTCTTCCATTGCCTCGTAGAACATACGCTCCTTGGTGATGGCGGGATTCTTGATGTATTCCTCATACATGGCGTTGAAACGTGCCACCTGTGCGGTTGCCTCATTGATACGGGCGGTCTTCTTGGCCTCGGCATCCTGCAGGATATTGTCGGCCTGTGCCTGTGCCATGGGGAGCTGTTCGTTGCGGTATTTGTTGGCGTTGTTCAGAGCGGTCTCCTTGCCCTGTTTTGCCGTCTCAACTGCCTTGAAGGCTTCCATGACCTCTGCGGTGGGAGGCTCGGAATCCTGGATCGTGATGTTTACAAGCTGAACACCGATGTCCTGCTTTTCCAGCTGCTCGATGATTGCTTCCTTGATGGTAGCCTGAATCTCGTTTTTGCCGGTGGTCAGTACCTCATCTACAGGGTAGCTTCCGATGACATTTCGGATGCAGCTCTGGGCAATATTTTTGAGGATGGCAACGGGCTCCTTGGAGGCGTATACTGCCTTGACCGGATCGCTGTAACGGAATTCCACGAAGAAATCCACATTTACAAAGTTGTAATCGGAGGTGATCATCATGGATTCGGAATTGATGGAGGTATCGGAATTGACCTCATAACCGATCGCGAATCCCTGGATGGTCGTGTTGACCTTCTTTACCTGCTGAATAAACGGGATCTTAAAATGAAGTCCCGGATCGGTGACTGCCTGTGCGGTTCCGAGGGTGATGAGCACGGCCTGTTCCTGTTCGCGAATCTGATAGGTGGAACCGGAGGCGAGAATGATTACGACTACGATTGCGATGATGATACCTGCAATTTTGCCTCCCGATTTGTTACGAAACTGAGTTGTTTGCCCGCCGTCCATGGTCTCGAAACCATTTCTTCGATTGCGGGCGGAATCTTTTCCTGCCATATGAAAAACTCCTTTCTTTTGTAAAGCTTGGAAAACGTTATGAACCTATCATACTTTATGAGAAATGGAATTTCAATCCGAATCCATGCACGTTATAAAAATTTTAGATATGATTTTTGCTGAAGTTTGCACGATAAGGGACGGTATCGTATTGCCATTTGCCGGGGGAAGGTCTATGATGAAACAGAGGATATCCGGCAGGATGTCCCGGAAAGGAGCATGCGAAACACCATGAAAGTATATACCTGTTTTCCCGGCGGTAAGGCCAAAGCGCTTACCATGAGCTATGATGACGGTAAGATTCAGGATGAACGCCTGATCGAAATCTTTAACAAGTATGGCATCAAGGGGACCTTTAACTTAAACTATGGTCTGATGGAAAAGGAACAGGACCCGCCCCGCATTGCGAGGGATCGTGTGAAAGAACTCTATAGGGGACATGAGGTGGCAACCCACACCATGACGCATCCTACCATAGAGAGGTGCCCTCTTGTGGAGGTGGCGCGGGAGATCCTGGAGGACCGCGCGGGGTTGGAGAGCCTGACCGGCGGGCTGGTGCGGGGACATGCCTATCCCAACGGCTCCTACAGTGAGGAGATCAAGACGCTGTTCCGCCAGCTGGGAATCGCTTATGCGAGAGTGGTCCCCTCTGTTGCCGATTATGCCCTGCCTGCGGATCCCATGGAGTGGCATCCGACCTGCCATCACAACGATCCGGAACTGATGAAAAAAGCGGAGTTTTTTGCGAACTTTGCCAAGAAGCAATATCTGAAATTAATGTATGTCTGGGGACACAGCTATGAATTTGACAATCAGAACAACTGGAATGTGATCGAAGAATTCTGTGCCTATATGGGCGGAAGAGAGGACATCTGGTACGCTACCAATATTGAGATCATCGACTATATGGAAGCCGCCGGGAATCTGAGATTCTCGGCGGACAACGAGCGTGTCTACAATCCCGGTGCCTGCAGTGTGTGGCTCCAGGTGGACGATAGTGCTTATGTGGAGGTGCCCGGCGGAGCGTTTGTGAACCTTAAGGAACGGGTATAAGGGGCGCCGTCTGCAGCCACCCGAACAGTGCTGCCGTGCACATATTGACAACCAGTGCGGGAATCCGCCATCTGCGGTCTGCGAATGCAAAAAACAAAGTTCCGGTTCCCAGAACATAGCCATACAGGACGAGCATATCCCGGGTCCAGGGAAAGATCCCGGAATAAGGCATGCCGGTTGCGCGGTCAATGACAAAAATCTGACCGAAGAAATGCGCCGATCCGGCAGGATTGTGTTCCAAAACTGCGGCCAGAATCAGACCCGACAGGATGAGGATCCATGCAAAAATCCGCAAACCCCGGTGGGCTCCTTTGTCACAAAAACGCCGGAGCATGAAAAAGCACAGCACCAGACAGACCGGCCAGTAGACCGGATACCAGAATGCGGCTGCTATCGGAAAAAGAATCGCGGGAAGCACCCAAAGGGGTGCTTCCTTTGCTTTTTGTCCAAAGAGAAAGCCCGTCAGAATCAGTGCCATACATACGGAGTCGGGGCGCATTCCGCCGACGCTGTACAAAAGCACGGTGGGCGAGAGCAGAACTGCCGCGAGAAGAAAGAGGTTTTTCAGGGTTATTTTGGCCTCAAACGTCTCTTCCTTCGAAGCATTTCCCCACAGATTCCAGGCGAGCACGGCAACGCAGGCATCGCCGAAGTAGGAGAGCCATTTGAGAACGGCAACAATTCGATCCGTGCGGCTTAAGAGAAATGCTGTGACAGTGCGGTAGAGAAAGGAGTTGCCGTTGCCGGGCATGTCATAGAGGTAATAATGAAAATCAAGTCCCACATAGTTCTGGGCAAAACCCCGCGTGATAATCGCGGTGAGCACGATGAATGCCGCTCCGATCAGGAGAATGTGTTTCGACAGAAATGTGATTAGTTTCTTCTCAATTGGAAGCATTTGCGACTCCGTCCTCCCCATTTTTCAATATTTTCCAGAAAGTAATCGTCAATGCGAAATAGCAACAACAGTTCATGACCGCGCTGAGTGCCTGAAGCCAGAGCGGGTTGTTGGTCAGATCCAGAGCCCACAGGTAGAAGGGCAGAACGCTCATTATCATAAAGAAGGGATAGGTGCTGCGCCTGGGATTTTTAATGGCCCATATCACCGCAAAGATTTCGGAGATAAATCCGTAGCGCTCATGCATGGATGGCAGGAAAAAAGCACAGCTGTAGCTCGTCCAGATCAGCATCGGCAGGAAATTAGCCTGTGTGATGTGGATGTTTTTGCGGATCAAATATACCACAAACAGGAGTAAAACACAGACGGCAAGAAGGATTGCACCGATGTTGAAACGGTAATATACGTTCGTCGGCAGCTGGTAAAAGAACCAGAAGTTCGGGTAGTAATAGTACATATAAGGGCGGCCGCCGACCTGAAAGAACATACGCTGAAGCGCGATAAGCGGCGGATATCCACCCAGTACAGCGGGCATGTTGGCAAGAATCATGGTACCCGGTATGATGAGAAATTGCAGAACGGAAAAGCGTTTCTCGATCCAGTAATAAAGCAGGAGGAAGGGAAGACAGAAAATCGATTGAAGCTTAAAGGCAAAAGCCAGGCCGAAAAAGATCATCATGACGGGATATCGCCGTCTTGCCAGTTCGTAGACAGCCCATACGCAGAAGGAAGAGTAGATGGCATCTGCCTGGCCCCAGTAGGCACTGTTGATGAATACGGTCGGAAGCAGCAGAACAACACAGTAACCGATGCAGGCGTTTCTCCCGGAGGAAGGACACAGATACTCAATCAGTTTGGCGGCGCCGACGGCAAGTAAAAAGTCGAAGAGAACACTGATAAACTTGATCCCGTAGAGCGGTGAAACAGGCAGCTTACACAGAATCCACAGAAGAAAAGCGTAGGGGAGTGCATAATCCCCCTCATAGGCAAGAAGTGCGGAAAGTCCCGGACCGGCGTTTTTGATCTGGTTGTACCAGATGCTGAGACAACTTCGATAGTCGCCGCTCATATAATCTTTTCCAAGATAACGGATGGAGAGAGACACAATTGTTACGAGCAGCATGATAATCGTTAAATGACATTTTCCGGGACGGCTTTTTTGGCACACGAAGAGAGGTCTCCTTTTTGCTCAAAAATATTACCATCAGTATAGGAAAAATGCGGGAGAGTGTCAAGTAAATGCCTTGTATAGAAGTGGGATCCCTGATGACAGTGACCGAATAATATGATAAAATAAAGGCAGGTAGATTGGCAGGGGACGGTTCATCGAACAGAAACGTTCTCGAAATGGAGGAAAGGTATGAGAGATATCATTGTGATCGGTGCCGGGGTGACGGGGTGCGCGATTGCCAGGGAGTTGGCCCGGTACGACTGGAACGTGACGGTTTTGGAGCGTGCTTCGGATGTCTGTGAGGGAACCTCCAAGGCAAACAGCGGAATTGTCCACGCCGGGTATGACGCCCGCCCGGGCACTCTGAAGGCAAAGCTCAACGTTGCGGGCAATGCGATGATGGAGCAGCTTTCGAAGGAACTGGATTTTCCCTTCCGAAGAAACGGATCCCTGGTTTTGTGCTTTGCAAAAGAGGACCGGCCCGCGCTGGAGAAGCTTTATGCCCGGGGAATCGAGAACGGTGTGAAAAAGCTGCGCATACTGGAACAGGAAGAACTGCGGGCTCTGGAGCCGAATATCAGCGATCATGTGGTGGCAGCCTTGTATGCTCCCACGGCGGGCATTGTGTGTCCTTTTGGTCTGACCATTGCCCTTGCCGAGAACGCAGCGGTCAACGGGGTGGAATTTCGGCTGAACACAAAGGTGCGGGAGATTGTCAGGACGGAGAACGGCTATCGGGTCATCACGGACCAGGGAGATTTCGAGAGCCGGATTGTCATCAATGCCGCGGGGGTTTATGCAGACCGGTTCCACAATATGGTGAGCAGGAACAAAATACAGATTACTCCGCGAAAGGGAGAGTACTGTCTGATGGATAAAAAGGTGGGGGATTATGTGCATTCCACCCTCTTTCAGTTGCCAACTGCCCATGGAAAGGGCGTGCTGGTAACACCCACGGTACACGGTAATCTCCTGGTGGGTCCCACTGCGGTGGCTGTGGAGGATGCCGAGGAGACGAAGACCACCGCGGAGGGGCTTTCTGATCTTTTGACAAGGGCGGCGCTCAGCGTGCGAAATCTGCCTGCAAAGCAGATTATCACATCCTTTGCGGGACTGCGTGCCACAGAGGCGGGCGGCGATTTCCGAATCGGCCCGGTGGAGGATGCCCCGGGATTTTTCGATGCCGCCGGTATTGAGTCGCCGGGACTGACCTGTGCTCCCGCCATCGGAAAATATGTGGTGGATCAGATTCTTGCGTATCTGCCGGCAGCTTTGAAGACGGATTTTGTCGCAGAGCGGAAGGGAATTCCCAACATGGCGCTTGCGGATGCGAAGGAGAGACAGGAGCTGATCCGCAGGAATCCGCTGTATGCAAATGTTGTCTGTCGGTGTGAACTGGTGACGGAAGGGGAGATTGTGGACGCCATACACAGACCGCTGGGAGCCACCACGCTGGATGGAGTGAAGCGCCGTACCCGTGCGGGAATGGGACGCTGCCAGGCGGGCTTCTGTTCCCCGAAGACGGTGGAGATCCTGGCAAGAGAGCTGGGGCTGGATCCGGCTCAGATTACGAAAAACGACCCCGGAAGTACCCTGTTGACCGGTGCTGTCAAGGACGGAATCGAGGATTAGAAAGGCAGGACGAAACATGAAAAAAGATCTTGTAATCATCGGCGGCGGTCCTGCGGGACTGGCAGCAGGTATCGCGGCAAAACAGGCGGGGATCGACGATCTGCTGATTCTGGAACGGGATGGGAGACTGGGCGGTATTCTGAATCAGTGCATCCACAACGGATTTGGCCTGCATACATTTCACGAGGAACTGACAGGACCGGAGTACGCGGGCAGGTATATCGAAAAGGCGAAGGAGCTTGGGATTGCGTACCGATTAAATACCATGGTGATTGATCTGGGTATGGATGCGGATGGACGGACCAAGCTTGTGACGGCGATGAACCGCGAGGAGGGGCTTTTTACGATCGAGGCCGGAGCGGTGATTCTGGCGATGGGCTGCAGAGAGCGGTCCAGGGGAGCCCTGAACATCCCGGGATACCGTCCTGCAGGAATCTATTCCGCCGGTACCGCGCAGTGCTACGTTAATATGGAAGGAAGAATGCCGGGAAAGGAAGTCGTGATCCTGGGTTCGGGCGATATCGGTCTGATCATGGCACGGAGAATGACCCTGGAAGGGGCAAAGGTCAAGCTGGTTGCGGAATTGATGCCCTATTCCGGCGGCTTGAAGCGCAATATTGTGCAATGCCTGGATGACTTCGGCATTCCTCTGAAACTGAGTCACACGGTTGTCGACATCAAGGGAAAGAAACGGGTGGAAGCGGTAACCGTGGCACAGGTGGATGAACACTTGAAACCGATCCCGGGGACGGAGGAGGAAATTGTTTGCGATACCCTGCTTCTCTCCTGTGGACTGATTCCCGAAAACGAGCTTTCCGGTGCGCTGGGAGTAGCCATGAACCCGGTCACCAACGGTCCCCTGGTCAATGAGAGTCTGGAGACGGATCACGCGGGTGTCTTTGCCTGCGGCAATGTGCTCCATGTGCATGACCTGGTGGATTACGTCTCCGGGGAGGCGACGGAGGCCGGAGAGCGTGCGGCAGCCTTCCTGAGAGGGGAACTTTCGCAGACGGACAAAGAGACTCTCGTCAAAGCGGGAGCGGGCGTGCGATACACAGTGCCTTCGCGCATTGCTGTCGATCGCATGAAAGCGACGCAGGTGGTGCGTTTCCGGGTGGGAAATGTTTACCGGGATGCGGCGGTGGAGGTATGGTTTGGGGACAAACGGGTAAACAGCCGTAAAAAGAAGGTTCTTGCGCCCGGCGAGATGGAGCAGATCATCCTGAAAAAAGCAGATCTGGAAGCAGCCGGCGATTTGTCTGAGATTACCATTTCCATAAACGAACAGGCATAACAGGAACTGTGTCCGGAAAGGAAGAAGTGTATGGAAAAGCGAGAATTTGTTTGTATCGGATGCCCCCTGGGCTGTGCGATATCCGTCGATCTTGACGGAGAACAGATCCGGGCGATCACCGGGAACACCTGTCCCAGGGGTGCGGATTATGTGACCAAGGAAATACGGGATCCCAGGCGGATTGTCACCAGTCTGGTGCGTGTGGCACAGGGGGAATTGCCGGTGGTATCCGTAAAGACTGCGGGGGACATTCCAAAGGGGAAAATCCGGGAATGCATCCGTGTTCTGAAGAAGATAGAAGTACAGGCACCCGTACAGATGGGGGATGTGGTGGCTGCAGATATATGCGGAACCGGTGTTGATGTGATTGCAACCCGTTCTGTGGAAAAGGAATAGGAGGGTATTTTCATGCAAAAATACGTTATGGCTCTGGATCAGGGGACGACCAGTTCCCGTTGTATTCTGTTTGACGAATCGGGCAGGATCTGCTCCATGTCCCAGAAGGAATTTACACAGATCTATCCCAATCCCGGCTGGGTGGAGCATAATCCCATGGAGATCTGGTCCTCACAGCTGGCGGTGGCAATCGAGGCGATGGCCATGATCGGCGTAGGTGCGGAACAGATTGCCGGTATCGGCATCACCAACCAGCGCGAGACCACAATTGTCTGGGATCGGGCAACCGGAGAGCCGGTCTATAATGCGATAGTGTGGCAATGCCGCCGCACCTCCGATCAGATTGACGCATTGAAGGAGGACGGATTCGATCAGGTGATCCGCGACAGAACCGGACTCATTCCGGATGCCTATTTCAGCGCTTCCAAGATTGCCTGGATTCTGCAGAATGTTCCCGGCGCCCGGGAGAGGGCGGAGAGGGGCGAGCTTGCCTTCGGCACGGTGGACACCTGGCTGATCTGGAATCTGACCAAGGGTGCGGTGCATGTGACGGATTATACCAATGCATCCCGCACCATGCTGTTCGACATACATAGGCTGGACTGGGACGATGAGATCCTGGAGTATTTTCATATTCCCAAGTCCATGCTTCCCAAGGTGCACCCCTCCAGCTTCGTATACGGCAGTACGGATCCTTCCGTGCTGGGCGGTGGGATTCCCATCGCGGGAGCCGCCGGCGACCAGCAGGCTGCGCTGTTCGGACAGTGTTGTTTTTCCAAGGGAGACGTCAAGAATACCTACGGTACGGGCTGCTTTCTTTTGATGAATACCGGTCATGAAGCTATTGATTCCAAATCCGGACTCCTCACCACAATCGCTGCAAGTACGGACCGGAATGTGGAGTATGCTCTGGAGGGCAGTGTCTTTGTGGCGGGCGCCGGCGTACAGTGGCTTCGGGACAGTATGCGGATGATTAAGACGGCAGCCCAGTCCGGGGAGTATTGCGAGGCGGTGGAGGACACCGCAGGCGTTTATGTGGTACCTGCTTTTGCGGGAATGGGTGCGCCCTACTGGAATCAGTATGCCCGGGGTACCATTGTGGGGATTACCCGGGGATGTACGAAGGAGCATTTCATTCGTGCCACCCTGGAATCCATCGCCTATCAAACTTCGGATGTGCTGCGTGCCATGGAGCAGGACAGCGGAATTCATCTGAACAGTCTGAAGGTGGACGGCGGAGCGAGTGCCAACGATTTTCTGATGCAGTTTCAGTCCGATATCGTTAAGACCAGAGTGGATCGTCCCCGGTGTATCGAGACCACGGCACTGGGGGCTGCATACCTGGCAGGACTCGCGACCGGATACTGGAAAGACAAGGACCATATCCGTGAAAACTGGCAGATCGGTAAGGTCTTTACGCCTTCCATGGATGCCGGGAGAAGAGAAGCCCTGTTGAAGGGCTGGAAGCGGGCCGTGAAATGCGCCCTGGTGTGGGCACAGGAGGAATAATTGTAAATGCAGCGGCGAAATAAGCCCAGGTTTGGGAATCGAGGTTACGGGCTTACATATACGGCAGCGAAATAAGCCTAGGTTTGGGAATCGTGGTATCGGGCCTATATTTTCGTCGCAAAAGTAAGCCCGAAACATCATTCCGGGATTACGGGCTTATTTTACATAATGAAAAGTAAGCCCGGAGCGTCATTTCGGGATTGCGGGCTTATTCTTCATACGAAAAAGTAAGCCCGAAACATCATTCCGGGATTGTAGGCTTATTTTATATATCGAGTTGGGAACATTGAATCAATTCCCGATTGATCGAGAGAATGGAAGAAGGGTGATTTGATAGTTTTTTCGTCGAGCCAGACACTACAGACAGACACTACAGGCGGACACTACAGCCAAACGCCACAGCCAGACACTACACTCAGACGCTGCAGCCAGTCACTTTGAGGCAAGCCTTAACGGAATGACATTGCGGTGACAGGACGAATTTGTTCTTGTAATGTAAGCTGTATCTGAGCTATAATACACGCATGGAAAGGGTATCATCAAAGGATGAAAGCCACGTTTCCGTGCGTGTTTTTTATAGGAGGTACATTATGCTGGTTGAAAAATATCGCAACATGCTTTCCGGGAAATCCGTGATCCGTCAGCTGTCGGAGTTTGCCACGGCCAGGGGACAGGAGATTGGTTATGAAAATGTCTTTGACTACAGTCTGGGCAACCCCTCCGTTCCGGTTCCCCGGGAGTTTACCGATACGATGATCCGTATGTTGCGGGAGGAGCCCCCGGCAAAGCTGCACGGCTACAGCCCGAGTCTGGGCATCACCGAGGTGCGAAAGACGATTGCCGCTTCTCTTGAGAGACGGTTTGGTCTGCCCTACCGGACAGAGCATATTTTTATGGCATCCGGTGCAGCGGGTGCGCTGGCCCATGCGTTTCGCCTGGTGACGGAGCCGGGTGACGAGATTCTGACCTTTGCTCCCTTTTTCCCGGAGTATCATCCCTATGTGGATCTCACCGGCGCTGTACTTAAGGTAGTGCCTCCCCAGACGGATACCTTTCAGATTAATTTTGAAGCCTTTGAGGAAATGCTCACCGAGAAGGTGACGGCGGTGTTAATCAATACCCCGAACAATCCCTCCGGCGTGGTATATTCCACGGAGACGATTACAAAGTTAACCGACATTCTGAAGAAGCGTTCCGAGGAGTACGGTCACATCATCTATCTGATTTCCGACGAGCCCTATCGGGAGATCGTGTTTGAGGGCGTGGACAACCCCTGTGTGTCCGCCTTCTATGATAATACGATTATGTGTTATTCCTTCTCCAAGTCACTCTCCCTGCCCGGTGAACGAATCGGATATGTGGCGATCAACCCGGCTTGTAAGGATGCGGAGACCATGGTGAACATGTGCGGTCAGATTTCCCGCGGTATCGGTCACAACTGCCCGCCCTCCATCATTCAGCAGGCGGTGGCGGAGGTCATCGACAGGACGGCGGACCTCTCCGTCTATGAGACCAATATGAATATTCTGTATAAGGAACTCATCGATCTTGGTTTTACCTGCGTGAAGCCCGGAGGAACCTTCTATATCTTCCCCAAGGCACTGGAGGAGGATTCCGTGGCGTTCTGCCGCAAGGCCCTGGATTATGATCTGGTACTGGTGCCCGCAGACAGTTTCGGTGCGCCCGGGTTTTTCCGCATGGCTTACTGTATTGACACGGAAAAGGTGGAGAGATCGCTTGTGGCACTGCGCCGTTTTGTAACGGAATGCTACGGCGGGAAATAATTGGATCGCAGACGAAAGGAACTGCGAAAACGGAAAGGTGGACGAAGTATGGTTCAGGCAGGACTTGTTCTGGAAGGCGGGGGAATGAAAGGCATTTATACCGCCGGAGTACTTGATTTTTTCCTGGATAAGGGATTGGAGTTCCCCGCGGTATACGGGGTGTCGGCAGGGGCGTGTCACATGGCAAGCTTTTTGTCAAAGCAGCGGGGACGGGCGCTGGATATCAGCATCGATTATCTGGACAGCCGCAGGTACTGCAGTGCGGAGAGTCTGTTGACCAGCGGAGATCTGTTCAACGTCGACATGTGTTATCATCTGATCCCGGAATACCTCTATCCCTACGATTATGATGCCTTCAACCGGTATCCGGGGGAGGCCTACAGTGTGGTGACCAACATCGCCACCGGAGAACCGGAATATCTCCGGATTCAAGACATGAAAACACAGATCGATTTTCTCCGCGCCTCGGCATCCCTGCCGCTGGTATCGCGCACGGTGAAGATTGACGGCAAGCCGTATCTGGACGGAGGGATCAGCGACAGCATCCCGCTTCGCCGTTCCATAGAGGACGGGCATGCCAAAAATGTGGTGATTATGACCAAGGAGGAGGGCTATGTGCGCAAGCCGGCGGATCCCGCCCAGCTTGCACTCATAAAAGTCCGCTATCTCAAATATCCTAAGGTATATGAGCTGATGCAGGAGCGCCATATTCACTACAACGAGACACTGCGCTTTATCGAGGAGAAGAAGGCAGCCGGGCAGGCATTTGTCATCCGCCCGAAAAAGGCCGGCAATGTTAACCGGATCGAGCGGGACAAAGAAAAGATGCGTGCCCTGTATGAAGAGGGGTATCGGGATGCGGAAGACAGCTTTGAACAGCTGCTTGCGTTTCTTGCCGATTAAGATGAATGGAAAGGCTGGTAGTAAGTATGTTTGAGGTTTTGAAGGCTATTCTGTACGGTATTGTGGAGGGAATCACCGAGTGGCTTCCCATCAGCAGTACGGGACATTTGATTCTGGTCGAGCAGTTGATTCCCTTTCAGGGAACCAGCGAGGACTTTTTTGACATGTTTGACGTGGTGATTCAGCTGGGGGCAATCCTGGCGGTGGTGGTGTTGTTCTGGAACAAGATCTGGCCCTTTGCGTTTACGGCAGGGGAGCGTGAAAAGTCCGGCAGCAAATCCTTCGTGAAAACGGACATCCTGACCCTGTGGTTTAAGATTCTGGTCGCGTGCGTGCCGGCAGCAGTCATCGGTGTCCTGTTTGATGATGTGTTTGATGCACTGTTTTACAACTATTTCTGCGTGGCTCTTGCCCTCATCATCTTCGGTGTCGCTTTTATTGTGATTGAAAATTGGAATAAGGGAAGAAATCCAAAAGTGACAGCGCTGTCGGAAATAACCTATCAGACTGCGCTGATGATTGGTGTATTTCAGTTGATCGCCGCCATTTTCCCCGGAACCTCCCGGTCCGGTGCGACGATTGTGGGAGCCCTGCTAATCGGCGTTTCGAGGACTGTTGCGGCGGAGTTTACCTTTTTCCTCGCCATCCCAGTGATGTTCGGTGCCAGCCTGTTAAAGATCGTGAAGTTCGGATTTGATTTTACTTCCCTGGAGCTGGTGCTTTTGCTGGTGGGCACGCTGGTCTCTTTCCTGGTGTCAATGTTTGTGCTACGTTTCCTGATGAATTATATTAAGAAGCACGATTTCAAGGTGTTTGGATGGTATCGTATTGGGCTGGGCGTGGTTGTGCTTCTGTTCTTCGGCCTGTTGCAATAAAAGGTCAAAAACAGTAGCATGTTGACATTTTCTGTAAAATCGACTACACTTGCTTGTATCGGATGAAAGTCACGTATTTCAGGAAACGCGGAGAAGTGAGGTCATCTGTGAGGAGAGTGGTTTGACCCGGTTAAACCATAATATGAGAGAGTTTGTGAAAGGAGAGATGTTGTTATGGCAGCAAAGAAAACAGCAACCCCGGCAGCTACAGTTAAGGCAGAAGTTAAGAAACCCGTTGCAGCACCCGCAAAGGCAGAAGTGAAAAAGCCCGTTGCAGCACCCGCAAAGGCAGAAGTAAAGAAGCCTGTTGCAGCACCCGTTAAAACAGAGGAGAAGAAGGCAGCACCTGCAAAGGCTGTAGCCAAGAAAGCTCCCGCCAAGAAGACCACCGCGAAAAAGACTGCGGTTACCGCACAGATTAATGTGCAGTTTGGCGGCAAGTCCTACTCCACCGAGGATCTGATGAAGATTGTGAAGGATGTGTGGAAGTATGATCTCAAGCAGAAGGCAGCTGACCTGAAGGAAGTGGAGCTGTATGTGAAGCCGGAAGAGAACATGGCTTACTATGTGATCAACAAGGAGATCACCGGAAGCTTCTTTATCTGAGGAACCGGACCATAAGATGAGATGGAAGAGACACCTGTTTCGCAAATGCGGGCACGGGTGTCTTTTTTTGTTTATAAATGTTTTAGAAATAATTCTGGGAAAAGATGTTGACAATGAGAAAGGGTGGTGCTATCTTTGTTTTACAAGATGTTAGCACTCCTCGCGATTGAGTGCTAACAGAGACAGGTTCTCTTCGTTGCAAAGGGGTGAGCAGATGCAGCTTGATGAGAGAAAGACAAAGATTCTGCAGGCAGTTATCCGCAATTATCTGGAGACGGGTGAGCCGGTAGGAAGCCGTACAATTTCAAAATACACGGACCTGAATCTCAGTTCAGCAACCATTCGTAATGAGATGGCGGATCTTGAGGAGATGGGGTACATCTTACAGCCCCATACTTCCGCGGGAAGAATTCCTTCCGATAAAGGCTACCGCTTCTATGTGGACACCATGATGGAGGCCAGAGAGCGGGAAGTTGTCGAGATGAAGGAGCTTTTGTTGGAGAGACAGGATAAAATGGAACAGATGCTTAAGCAGATGGCCAAGGTCCTGGCAACCAACACCCAGTATGCAACGATGATATCGGCTCCGCAGATCCATCACAACAAGCTGAAATTCATACAGCTTTCCAGAGTCGCACAGGGTCAGATCCTTGCAGTCGTTGTCGGCGAGGGAAATGTGATCAAGAACAACATTCTGTCCGTTACCCAGGAGCTTGACGACGAGACACTTTTGAAATTGAATATGTTGCTGAATACCCATTTAAACGGGCTTTCCATGGAGGAGATCAATCTTGGAATGATCGCAGCACTGAAGGCCAAGGCAGGTATCCACAGCGACATTGTGGGAGAGGTGCTTGACGCGGTTGCCGAGACAATCAAGGCAGATGAGGATCTGGAGATTTATACCAGCGGAACCAACAATATTTTCAGATATCCCGAACTTGCGGATCAGGAGCGTGCAAGCCGCCTGATCAGTACCCTTGAAGAAAAGCAACAGCTCACCGAACTTGTCCGGGAGACGTTTTCCGAGGAAGAGGGAAGCGGGATTCAGGTTTACATCGGTGATGAAACTCCGGTGTCCGGTATGAAGGACTGCAGCGTCGTAACCGCAACCTATGAACTGGGAGAGGGCGTGAAGGGGACCATCGGAATCATCGGTCCCAAGCGCATGGATTATGATAAGGTTATCGGAATGGTGCGCAACATGCAGAGTCAGCTGGAAGACCTTTACAGAGATGATAAGTAAATTCAGATAAGAATACTGAGAAAGGATTGCAGAGAATGGCAGAAAAAGATGAAACAATAGCAAAAGAAATGGAAGAAGCCGTTTCCGAAGAGGAAATATCAGAAGCTGCCGGGGCTAAAGAAGAAGCGGCTGCGGCGGAAGCGGTTGCCGGGGATGCTGAGAATGCCGGGAGCGCCGGGGACGTTGCCACTGAAGAAGCCGGTGACACCGCTGATGCGGATGACACCGAAGATGCCGACGACGCGCAGGCCGGAAAGGATACCGGCTGGGCAGAGAGAAAGGCAGCCAGAAAGCAGGCGAAGCAGGATAAAAAAACCGATGCTTATAAAGAACAGATTGCACAGCTGGAGGATCGTGTGAAACGGCAGCTTGCAGAGTTTGAAAATTTCCGCAATCGCTCCGAGCGGGAGAAGCAGTCGATGTATGAGATCGGTGCAAAAAGCGTGATCGAGAAGATTCTGCCGGTGATTGACAATTTTGAGAGAGGCTTCTCCATGGTGGATCCGGAGGACCAGTCGGATGCTTTCGTGGAAGGAATGCAGCGGGTCTACAAACAGATGATCACAGAGCTTGAAAGCATCGGTGTCAAACCGATCGAGGCTGTGGGCAGGGAATTTGATCCCAATCTTCACAACGCCGTAATGCAGGTGGAGAGTGAGGAAGTGGAATCCGGATTTGTGGCACAGGAACTTCAAAAGGGTTATACCTATCGTGACACGGTAGTCCGCCATAGCATGGTGGCAGTGGCACAGTAGCATAATAAAGATTCATAATATAACAGGAGGAATAGAAAATGAGTAAAATTATCGGTATCGATTTGGGAACTACCAACAGCTGTGTAGCTGTTATGGAAGGTGGAAAACCCACCGTTATCGCCAATGCGGAGGGCGCAAGAACCACCCCTTCCGTAGTAGCATTTACAAAGACAGGAGAGCGTCTGGTAGGTGAGCCCGCAAAGCGTCAGGCAGTCACCAATGCAGAGAAGACCATCTCCTCCATCAAGAGAGATATGGGTACCAGCAACGGGCGCACCATTGACGACAAGAAGTATTCTCCTCAGCAGATTTCCGCTATGATTCTGCAAAAGCTGAAGGCAGATGCAGAGAGCTATCTGGGTGAGAAGGTTACCGAGGCGGTTATCACCGTTCCCGCATACTTCAATGACGCTCAGCGTCAGGCAACCAAGGATGCAGGTAAGATTGCAGGCCTTGATGTAAAAAGAATTATCAACGAGCCCACCGCGGCAGCGCTTGCGTATGGACTTGACAATGAGAAAGAACAGAAAATCATGGTATATGACCTCGGTGGCGGTACTTTCGATGTATCCATCATTGAGATCGCAGACGGCGTTATCGCAGTTATGTCTACCAACGGTGATACCCACCTTGGTGGTGATGACTTCGATGAGAAGATCATCCGCTGGATGCTTGACGAGTTCAAGAAGGCAGAGGGCATTGATCTGTCCGGCGATAAGATGGCAATGCAGAGACTGAAGGAAGCTGCGGAGAAAGCTAAAAAAGAGCTTTCCAGCGCTATGACCACCAACATCAACCTTCCCTTCATCACCGCAACGGCAGAGGGACCGAAGCACTTCGATATGAACCTTACCCGTGCGAAGTTTGATGAGTTGACCCACGATCTCGTAGAGAGAACCGCAATCCCCGTTCAGAACGCTATGAAGGATGCCGGTTTAACCAATGCAGAAATTGATCAGGTACTTCTGGTAGGCGGTTCCACCCGTATTCCTGCCGTACAGGATAAGGTTCGTCAGCTGACCGGTAAGGAGCCTTCCAAATCCTTGAATCCCGATGAGTGCGTAGCACTGGGTGCATCCGTACAGGGCGGTAAGCTTGCAGGTGATGCAGGTGCCGGTGATATCCTTCTTCTGGATGTTACTCCCCTGTCCCTTTCCATCGAGACCATGGGCGGCGTAGCTACCAGACTGATCGAGAGAAATACCACGATTCCTACCAAGAAGAGCCAGATCTTCTCCACCGCAGCCGACAACCAGACTGCAGTTGACATTAACGTTGTTCAGGGTGAGAGACAGTTCGCGAAGGACAACAAGTCTCTCGGACAGTTCCGTCTCGACGGAATTCCGCCCGCTCCCAGAGGAATCCCTCAGATCGAGGTTACCTTTGATATCGATGCCAACGGTATCGTAAACGTATCCGCTAAGGATCTGGGCACCGGCAAGGAGCAGCATATCACCATTACCGCAGGCTCCAATATGTCCGATGACGATATCGAGAGAGCAGTCAAGGAGGCCGCTGAGTTTGAGGCTCAGGATAAGAAGCGCAAAGAGGCGGTTGAGGCGAGAAACGATGCAGACGCATTCGTATTCCAGACCGAGAAGGCTTTGAATGAGGTCGGCGACAAGATTGCGGACAGCGATAAGACTCAGGTTCAGGCGGACTTGGAGGCTGTGAAGGCTGTTCTGGAGAGAACCAAGGACGCTGAGATGAGCGATAGTGATCTGGATGAGCTCAAGGCAGCAAAGGAGAAGCTGACCAACTCTGCACAGTCTCTCTTCACCAAGATGTATGAGAGCATGCAGCAGGCACAGGGTGCGGCAGGCCCCGATATGGGCGCAGGCGCAGGCCCTGACATGGGTGGAGCAGCATCCTCCGCTCCCGAAGATGATGTAATCGACGGGGATTTCCGCGAGGTATAATCGCACAAGAAACCACTCTGTAGAGGTGTAAGTAATGGCAGAACAGAAGCGGGACTATTATGAAGTCCTGGGCATAGATAAAAATGCAGATGAAGCGGCAATCAAGAAGGCATACCGTGTCCTTGCCAAAAAGTATCACCCGGATGTGAATCCGGGTGATGCCGAAGCCGAGAAAAAATTCAAAGAGGCATCCGAGGCGTATGCCGTACTCAGCGACCCCGAAAAGAGACGTCAGTATGATCAGTTTGGTCATGCGGCATTTGAGGGCGGTGCCGGCGGCGCAGGAGGATTTGACTTCAGCGGTACGGACTTCAGTGACATATTCGGTGATATATTCGGCGATTTCTTCGGCGGCTCAAGAAGAGGCGGCGCGAGACGAAACGGCCCGATGAAGGGCAGCAATGTCCGCGGAAGCATCCGGATCACGTTCGAGGAAGCAGTATTCGGCTGCACCAAGGAAATCGAGCTGAATGTCAAGGAGACCTGTAACATTTGTAAGGGAAGCGGTGCCAAGCCCGGTACCAGTCCCGAGACCTGTACGCGATGCGGTGGTAAGGGGCAGGTGGTGTTTAACCAGCAGACCTTCTTCGGCACCGTGCAGAATGTACAGACCTGTCCGGAATGTCAGGGAAGCGGTAAGATGATCCGTGAAAAATGTCCTGATTGTCGCGGCACGGGTTATATTCCCATGCGGAAGCGTTACTCGGTGGACATTCCCGCAGGTATTGACAACGGCCAGTCTCTCAGAAAGCCCGGTCTGGGTGAGCCCGGAGTAAACGGCGGCTCCAGAGGCGATGCGATTATTGAGATTCAGGTGGGAAGACATCCTATTTTCCAGAGACAGGAATATAACATCTTCTCGACGGTGTCCATGTCCTATGCGGTTGCAACCCTGGGCGGCGAGATCGTGATCGACACGGTGGACGGCAAAGTCATTTACGACGTGAAGCCCGGCACTCAGACGGATACCAAGGTGCGTCTGAAGGGCAAAGGTATTCCCACGCTGCGTAACAAAGAGGTTCGTGGGGATCATTATGTGACGCTGGTGGTGGAGGTTCCCGACAAGCTGAGCGCGGAGGCGAAGGAGCTGCTTAAGCAGTTCGATGCGCTCTGCGGTGATACGCTGAATGCGGCCAAGAAGGTGAGCGGCACCGACTCCGATTCCGACCCCAGGGACGGTAAGGACAGCAAGAAAAAGAAATTCTGGAAGTAAATTTCCGGGATCCGTAAATCGTACAAATCGTACATTCCATTGACAACCATTAACAAAATTCGCTATTAATGGCATATAAAATATAATATTTTCGAAAAGAAAGGCGTTTCGGAGCGATCCGAGGCGCCTTTGTTTGTTTGCTTTGACGGGAACATAAAGAAAAGGCTTTTTGGGGTTGAGGTTTACAGTTTCTGCGATGCGTGTTAAGATAGAGGGTAGTTCGAAAACGGGAAACCTTGTAAAATCGGAGGATAATGCACGTGAAATGGGTGAAATTTCGGATAAAGACGGTCACGGATGCGGAAGATATTATTATCAGCTCCCTCTATGATCTGGGCCTTGAGGGCGCACAGATCGAAGATAAAGTTCCGTTGACAGCGCTGGAGAAGGAGCAGATGTTTGTGGATATCCTGCCGGACGGACCGGAGGATGACGGCGTTGCCTATTTAAATTTTTTCGTGGAGGAAAAAGAGAACGGAACGCTGGAACTGCTCGGGGAACCGGTCACACAGGAAGAGATCCTGGCGCGGGTCGGGGAGGAACTGGAGAGCCTTCGCATGTTCTGCGAGATCGGCGAGGGAACCATCACAGTGGATGAGACCGAGGACATCGACTGGATCAACAACTGGAAGCAGTATTTCCACCAGTTTTACATCGATGATATTCTGGTCATTCCTTCCTGGGAGGACATCAAGCCCCAGGACAGTGATAAAATCGTATTACACATTGATCCCGGCACGGCATTCGGAACGGGAATGCATGATACCACACAGCTCTGTATCCGCCAGCTGCGCAAATATATCACGCCACAGACGGAGCTTCTGGACGTGGGAACGGGGAGCGGAATCCTTGCCATCCTGTCTTTGATGTTTGGCGCGAAGCATGCGGTGGGGACCGATCTGGATATCTGCGCGGTGGAGGCGGTGGCACAGAATTGTGACGCCAACGGCATCGACAAGAGCAAGTTTGATCTTTTGATCGGCAACATCATTTCCGACAAAGCCGTTCAGGATCAGGTTGGCTATGAGAAATATGATATCGTGGTGGCAAACATTCTGGCGGATGTACTGGTGCCGCTCACACCGGTCATCGTCAATCAGCTCAAGCCGGGCGGAATCTATATTACCTCCGGCATCATCGATGACAAGGAGGAGACCGTGACGGAGGCTGTGAAGGCCGCGGGGCTCGAACTTGTGGGAGTGACATATCAGGGCGAATGGGTCAGCGTACAGGCCAGAAAACCAATGTGACATCTGACGCGAAAACGTTCTCGGAATGGAAGGTAAAATGTATCGATTTTTTGTGGAACCGCAACAGATTCATTTAGATGACAAACGTGTCATAATTACGGGCAGCGATGTCAATCATATCAAAAATGTGCTGCGCATGCGCGAGGGCGAGGAGCTTGCCGTGAGCAACGGAAGCGACGGCAGAGAGTACCGCTGTGCAATTCTGGAAACGCAGGAGGACTGCGTCGTGTGCGAACTTCGTTTTATCAAGGAAGACGCAGTGGAGCTTCCGGTGAAAGTGACACTTTTCCAGGGGCTTCCCAAGGCGGACAAGATGGAGTGGATCATTCAGAAAGCGGTGGAACTGGGAGTATACCGGATTGTACCGGTGGCAACCAGACGCTGCGTGGTGAAACTGGACGCCAAAAAGGAGAAGTCCAAGCTCGTCAGATGGCAGGGGATTGCGGAAGCCGCCGCCAAACAGAGTAAGCGGGGAATTGTGCCCGAAATCGGGGAGGTGCTCTCCTTTGCACAGGCTGTTGAGCAGGCGAAAAAGATGGGAGTCGGTCTGATCCCCTATGAACTGGCGGAAGGAATGGCGAAGACCCGACAGCGGATTGAGCGGATTGTGCCCGGCGATGAAATTGCAATCTTTATCGGACCTGAGGGCGGCTTTGAGGAGAGCGAGATCGCACAGGCAACGGAAGCCGGGATCGAGCCGATCACGTTGGGCAGACGCATCCTGCGCACGGAGACGGCGGGCATGACGGTACTTGCCTGGATCATGTATCACCTGGAAGGGGAATGATCAGCCACATTTACAGGTTTATCTGCATATGATAGATAGAAGTAAGCTACAGGAGATTGGAAATGGAAGTGTATTTGGACAATTCCGCCACCACCAGGGTATTTCCGGAGGTTGCGGAGTTGATGACGAAAATCATGTGCGAGGACTATGGAAATCCGTCCAGTCTGCACAATAAAGGAATTCATGCTGAATATTATCTGCGCTATGCGAAGGAGACCTTCGCAAAGTTTTTCAAATGTAAGGAGACAGAGCTGTTCTTTACCTCCGGCGGAACCGAGTCGGACAATATGGCATTAATCGGTGCCGCATATGCCAACAGCAGGAGAGGCAATCATCTGATCACGACCCGCATTGAGCATCCCGCGATCTTACAGACCATGCACTATCTGGAGAGCCAGGGCTTTCGGGTATCCTATCTCCCGGTGGATAACAGCGGAAGAATCCGCCTGGAGGACCTGCAGAGCGCAATGACCCCGGAGACTATATTGGTGTCCATTATGCACACCAACAATGAGATCGGTTCCCTGCAGCCCATCGAGGAGGCTGGGGCACTGATTAAGCGAATGAATCCGGGCACTCTGTTTCATGTGGATGCGGTGCAGGGCTTCGGCAAAGCCCGTATCCTGCCTAAGCGGATGAATATTGACATGCTCTCCGTCAGCGGGCACAAGATTCACGGACCCAAGGGTGTAGGCCTTTTGTATGTGAATGAAAAAGTGAAAATTCAGCCCATTCTGTTCGGCGGCGGACAGCAGAGGGGCTTTCGCTCGGGAACGGAAAACGTCCCCGGGATTGCCGGAATGGCCAGGGCAGCAGAGCTTCTCTACAGCAACCTGGATGAGGAAGTACAGGAACTGGCGGCTTTAAAACGCCGATTTATCGAAGGCATCGGCGCGATTCCGAACTGTAAGGTAAACGGTCTTCTGAAGGACGAACCCTACGGAGCCGGGACGGCTCCCCATGTGGTGAGTGTTTCCTTTGCGGGTGTGCGCAGTGAGGTACTTCTGCACACCCTGGAGGAGCGGGGGATCTATGTGTCTGCGGGAAGTGCCTGCTCTGCACACAAACCTCAGCCTTCCGAGACCTTAAAGGCCATCGGTGTGGAGAAATTTTTGCTGGAGTCCACCATCCGATTCAGTTTTTCCGTATTTACAACTGCGGACGAAATCGATTATACTTTACAGGTGTTACGTGAGGTCGTACCCGCACTGAGAAGATATGTGCGCAGATAATCAGCGAGAGAGGGAAAGAGATGTTTACAGCTTTTTTGATCAAATATGCCGAGATTGGTATCAAGGGAAGAAACCGCTATCTGTTTGAGGATGCTCTGATCCATCAGATCAAGTTCGCCCTGAAAAAATGTGAAGGCCGGTTTTTGATTCACAAAACCCAGGGACGCATCTATGTGGATGCGGAGACGGAATTTGATTTTGACGAGGTCGTGGAGCATCTGCAGAGAGTGTTCGGGATCTCCGGCATCTGCCCGGTAGTCTATGTGGAGGATGAGGGCTTTGAAAAGCTGTGTGAGACCGTCATCGGTTATCTTGCCGACGTGTATCCCGACCGCAACAAGACCTTTAAGGTGAATGCAAGGCGCGCCCGCAAGAACTATCCCAAAGAATCCATGGAAATCAATATGGATATGGGCGAGGCGATTCTGAACGCATACCCCGAGATGAAAGTGGATGTCCACAATCCCGATATCATGTTGAACATTGAAATCCGGGAGAAAATCTATATCTATTCCGAGATTATACCCGGCCCCGGCGGAATGCCTGTGGGTACAGGCGGAAAAGCAATGTTGCTTCTTTCGGGCGGCATTGATTCCCCGGTGGCGGGCTACATGATTGCCAAGAGGGGTGTCAAGATTGACGCCGTATATTTCCATGCGCCCCCCTATACCAGCGAACGCGCCAAGCAGAAGGTGGTTGATCTGGCGCGTATCGTATCCCGTTACACGGGACCGATCTATCTGCATGTGATCAACTTTACCGATATTCAGCTCTATATTCATGAGAAGTGCCCCCATGAGGAGTTGACCATTATCATGCGCAGATATATGATGCGAATTGCCGAGCGCATCGCCAAAGAGACGGAATGCCAGGGCCTTATTACGGGAGAGAGCATCGGACAGGTTGCCTCCCAGACCATGCATTCCCTGATTGCCACCAATGAGGTGTGCGAGCTTCCCGTATACCGTCCGCTGATTGGCTTTGACAAACAGGAGATCGTGGAAGTCTCTGCCAAAATCGGGACCTATGAGACTTCCATTCTTCCCTATGAGGACTGCTGTACTATTTTTGTGGCCAAGCATCCCGTCACCAAACCGAATGTGAATATCATCCGGCGCCATGAACAGTATCTGTCGGAGAAAATCGATGAACTGGTGGAGACGGCACTTGCCAAAGACGAGCTGATCATCGTGGAATAGTTGTCTCCGGCAGGGGATTCGTATGATTTGCAGCAAAACAAAGCAAACAAAAAGGTCTCGAGGGGATTGCGCTCCCTTGAGACCTTCTGCTTAATCTTATGGGTCAGACAAATGTCTGCGCTAAGATCTATGTCGTTGCGTTATACCATGTAAGGCTTCAGAACTGCAAGAACGTCATCTGCGCCGTCCTCAGCATGGATGTTCAGATCGATGGGCTTGGAAAGATCCAGGCTGAAGATACCCATGATGGACTTAGCGTCGATTACGTATCTGCCGGATACAAGATCAAAGTCGTAATCAAACTTGGTGATGTCGTTTACGAAGGACTTAACCTTATCGATGGAATTTAAAGAAATCTGTACTGTTTTCATTGTAATTACCTCCTTTGGGTGAGTCATACCTTCTGAGAACATCTTAATCTGTCAAACTGTAAAAGTCAAGGTAAAAACAGTACAAAAATAGGGAGGAATAACATGAAAAATGTAGCATTCCACAACCTTGGATGCAAAGTAAATGCATATGAGATGGACGTTATGCAACAAATGTTGCAGGAAAAGGGATATAAAATTGTTCCTTTTGACGCCGAGGCGGATATTTATATCATCAATACGTGCACGGTTACAAACATTGCGGACCGCAAGAGCAGACAGATGCTGCACCGTGCCAAAAAGCGCAATCCGAATGCCATTGTGGTGGCTGTAGGCTGTTATGTACAGACCGGTAAGGATGCAGTGGAAAAGGATGACTGCATTGATCTGGCCATCGGAAATAACCGGAAAAAGGATCTGGTGCAGATTCTGGAGGAATTTCTGGCAGATCGGGAGAAGGCCGATACAACGGCAGTGATCGACATCAATTCCAAATGCGATTATGAGGAGATGACCCTGCAGCACACGGCGGAGCACACCCGTGCCTACATCAAGATTCAGGACGGCTGCAACCAGTTCTGCTCCTACTGCGTGATTCCCTATGCCCGGGGGCGGGTGCGCAGCAGAAAGCGGGAGGACATTCTGGCTGAGATTACCGGTATGGTGCAGGCAGGCTATCGGGAAGTGGTGCTCACCGGAATCCATATCAGCTCCTACGGAATTGATTTTGAGGACGAGGCCTGGAGAAGGGGAGAGAGCGTCGCGGTCTTTACGGAGGAGAGAAGGGACTACTCCGGGGAGGGGAAGCTGATGGACCTTCTGGAGGATACCTGTGCCATACCGGGTCTGGAACGGGTTCGCCTGGGGTCTCTGGAACCGCGTGTTGTCACGCCTGAAAACGTCAGGAGAATGGCGGCACTGACAAAGCTCTGCCCGCATTTTCATCTGTCCCTGCAAAGCGGGTGCGACGCAACACTAAAACGGATGAATAGACACTATACGACGGGGGAATACTATCACAGTGTGGAGCTTCTTCGCAAAGCCTTTGATCACCCGGCCATCACGACGGATGTGATCGTCGGTTTCCCGGGCGAAACAGAGGAGGAATTTGCGGAGAGCAGAGCGTTTCTGGAGAAGGTTCATTTCTATGAGATGCACATTTTTAAGTACTCCCGCAGAAAGGGTACCCGCGCGGATGCGATGCCGGATCAGATTCCGGACGGGATCAAGGCAAAGCGCAGTGACATTCTGTTTGAGGTGGAAGAGAGGGATTCTCTGGAGTTCCGCAGGCGCTACATAGGCAGGACTGCAGAGGTTTTGTTTGAGGAGTACAAGCAGCTTGACGGCCAAAAGCGGATTGTCGGTCATACGCGGGATTACGTGAAGGTGGCACTTACGGCGGCGCAGGCAAAGGAGGTAGTGCCCGGCAGCATGAAAGCTGTGCGGATCGACACAATGCTGAATGATGAAATCCTCGCCGGGCAGCTTGTCACGGTCTGACCTGGGATACAGCACCAAGAAACCATTGAATTTTCCGTCTAAATGCGGTAAGATAAAAAAGTATATTTGCTAAGAAGAGAGATGACGGTATGCAGGATTTGGGGAATACACAGTATTTTAAAGTGGAGACGGAGCCGGAGACCGGTGTAAAGGTCGTGCTTTCAACCGTATACGAGGCCTTGACGGAAAAGGGCTACAATCCGGTTAATCAGATCGTGGGATACATCATGAGCGGTGACCCTACTTACATCACCAGCCACAAGAATGCCCGCAGCCTGATCATGAAGGTCGAGCGCGATGAGCTGGTGGAGGAGCTTCTCACGGAATACATCAAAAACAGCAAGTGGAAGAAATGACGGCCGGTTGTTTCCAAGAATATGTTGTGAAATTACGGGGGGATATCTATGCGCATCATGGGGTTGGATTTCGGTTCGAAGACGGTGGGAGTTGCCGTGAGCGACAGCCTGCTTTTAACGGCACAGGGCGTTGAGATCATTCGCCGGAAGGAAGAAAACAAGCTTCGCCAGACACTGGCCAGGATCGAAGAACTGATTGTCG
>CAMAGI010000022.1 GCA_945833775.1 uncultured Lachnospiraceae bacterium | reverse complement strand
TCTGATTCGAATAGCAAAATTCATTCTTAGCAACACAAATCCGAAAAGGGACTAAAATATTGAAATACGAAAAAAACGGGATGGCCTGCGGTTTGACCTGCACCAAAACCGGGTATACTTACCAAAGACAAAATCGTACTCAGTATAGCAGAAAAAAAGGCATTTTTCATCTGTTTTTCATAACTATTTTGAAAATGATCCCGAAAAAATGAAAGGATTGTAAGAAAAAATCCGATTCTTGAAAATATTTCATTTTACATCTTGAATTATGTGGGAGAATTAGGTAAAATAGCATTGCTGATAAAATTTTGACAATCGGACATGCTTACGGTTATGGTGTATTCGGTGATGTCAAAATACTATAAAATCATTTATTTTAGGAGGAAACTAAAATGGCAGTAAGAGTAGCAATTAACGGTTTCGGCCGTATCGGTCGTCTGGCTTTCAGACAGATGTTCGACGCTGAGGGTTATGAGGTAGTAGCTATCAACGATCTGACCAGCCCTGATATGCTGGCACATCTGCTTAAGTACGACACCGCACAGGGCAGATATAAGTATGCCGATAAGGTAGAGGCTGGTGAGGATTCCATCACCGTTAACGGCAAGAAGATCACCATCTACAAAGAGGCAGATGCTTCCAAGCTTCCCTGGGGTGAGCTCAAGGTAGACGTAGTTCTGGAGTGTACCGGTTTCTACACCTCCAAGGAGAAGGCTATGGCTCATATCAATGCCGGCGCTCGTAAGGTTGTTATCTCTGCTCCCGCAGGAAAGGACCTTCCTACCATCGTATACAATGTAAACCATGACACTTTGAAGGCAAGCGATACGGTTATTTCCGCTGCATCCTGCACCACCAACTGCCTTGCTCCCATGGCTAAGGCTCTGAACGAGCTGGCTCCCATTCAGTCCGGTATCATGACCACCGTACACGCTTACACCGGTGATCAGATGATCCTCGACGGACCTCAGAGAAAGGGTGACAAGAGAAGAAGCCGTGCAGGTGCACAGAACATCGTTCCCAACTCCACCGGTGCTGCTAAGGCAATCGGTCTGGTTATCCCTGAACTGGACGGCAAGCTGATCGGTTCCGCACAGCGTGTTCCTACCCCTACCGGTTCCACCACTATTCTGGTAGCTGTTGTTAAGGGTCTGGTTACCAAGGAGCAGATCAACGAGGCTATGAAGGCTGCTCAGACCGAGTCCTTTGGTTACAACACCGACGAGATCGTATCTTCCGACGTTATCGGAATGACCTACGGTTCCCTGTTCGATGCTACCCAGACCATGGTTGCTCCCATGGAGGATGGCAATACTCAGGTACAGGTTGTTTCCTGGTATGATAACGAGAACAGCTACACTTCTCAGATGGTTCGTACCATTAAGTACTTCAGCGAGCTTCAGTAAGATCTGACTGCGCTGTAGAGGGTCTGCTTTGCAGACAACAAGAAAAGACCTTGAGGGGTCCGGTCTTATGGGCCGGACCCCTTTTCACAGACAAAGATAATTGTCGTTAATATGAAAAACATGGAGGATTTGACATGGGACTTAACAAGAAATCTGTAGATGACATCAACGCAAAGGGAAAGCGCGTGCTCGTAAGATGTGACTTCAACGTTCCCCTCAAGAACGGTGAGATCACCGACGAGACCCGTATTGTTGCAGCACTTCCCACCATCAAGAAGCTGATCGCAGACGGCGGCAAGGTAATTCTTTGCTCCCATCTGGGCAAGGTTAAGGAAGGCCCCAACGAGGGTGAGTCTCTTGCTCCCGTAGCAAAGAGATTGTCCGAGAAGCTGGGCAAGGAAGTTGTTTTCGTTGGCGATTACAACGTTACCGGCGAAGCGGCAACCAAGGCTGTTGAGGCTATGAAGGAGGGCGATGTTGTTCTGCTTCAGAATACCCGTTTCCGCGGCAAAGAAGAGACCAAGAACGGCGAGGAATTCTCCAAGGAGCTTGCTGATCTTGCAGATCTGTATGTATGTGATGCATTCGGTTCTTCCCACAGAGCTCATGCATCTGTGGAAGGCGTAACCAAGTTCATCTCCGCAAAGGGCGGTGAGAACGTAGTGGGTTACCTGATGCAGAAGGAAATCAATTTCCTCGGCAATGCGGTTGAAAACCCTGTTCGTCCTTTCGTTGCAATTCTTGGCGGTGCAAAGGTTGCCGATAAGCTCAATGTTATCTCCAACCTGCTTGAGAAGTGCGATACTCTGATCATCGGCGGCGGTATGGCTTATACCTTCTTAAAGGCACAGGGCTATGAGATCGGTAAGTCTCTGGTAGACAACGAAAAGATTGATTATTGTAAAGAGATGATGGCAAAGGCCGAGAAACTTGGCAAGAAGCTCCTTCTTCCCGTTGACTCCGTAACCATCGCTGATTTCCCCAACCCGATCGATGCACCGGTTGATGTTGAGGTATATGATGTTGCCAACATGCCCGCTGACAGAGAGGGATGCGATATCGGACCTAAGACCGCTGCAATGTACGCAGATGCTGTAAAGAGCGCAAAGACTGTAGTTTGGAACGGACCTATGGGTGTGTTCGAGAATCCTACTCTCGCAGCAGGAACTATTGCTGTAGCCAAGGCTCTGGCAGAGACCGATGCAACCACCATCATCGGCGGCGGTGATTCCGCAGCGGCTGTTAACCAGCTTGGCTTCGGCGACAAGATGAGCCACATCTCCACCGGTGGCGGTGCTTCCCTTGAGTTCCTTGAGGGTAAAGTACTTCCCGGCGTCGCAGCTGCAGATGATAAGTAAGCAGAGCATGCAGAATGCGACGCCGTGAGTCGCAGCAGCTGACGATAAGTAAGACAAGCATGCAGATTGATAGAAAAGAGGAGAAGAAAATGGCAAGAAAGAAAATTGTTGCCGGCAACTGGAAGATGAACATGACACCCAGCCAGGCTGTGGCACTTTGCGCAGAGCTTAAGGATCTTGTGAAATCCGACAGTGTAGATGTTGTGTACTGTGTGCCCGCAATTGACATTGTTCCGGTCGTTGAGGCAGTTAAGGGAACCAATGTTTCTGTTGGTGCCGAGAATATGTACTTTGAGGAAAAGGGTGCTTTCACCGGTGAGATCAGCGCAGCCATGCTGGTAGATGCAGGTGTTAAGTATGTCATTATCGGACACTCCGAGAGACGTGACTACTTCAAGGAGGACGATGCACTTCTGAATAAGAAGGTGAAGAAGGCTTTCGAAGCCGGACTTACTCCGATTCTTTGCTGTGGCGAGTCCTTAGAGCAGAGAGAGATGGGTGTGACCATGGATTGGATCCGTTTTCAGATCAAGTCCGATCTGGTAGGCGTCTCCGCTGATCAGGTCAAAGAGATGGTTATCGCATATGAACCCATCTGGGCAATCGGTACCGGTAAGACTGCTACCACCGAGCAGGCGCAGGAGGTTTGCAAGGGTATCCGTGAGTGCATTGCCCAGATGTATGATGCGGCAACTGCGGATGCAGTACGTATCCAGTACGGCGGATCCGTTAACGCTGCAAATGCGGCAGAGCTCTTTGCACAGCCCGATATCGACGGCGGACTGGTAGGCGGCGCTTCTCTGAAGGCTGACTTTGGCAAGATTGTGAACTATTGAGAATAAGAGACGAAAGCGGCTTCGCCATCGGACTTCGGCCCGGTGGCGGAGCCGTTTTTGCGTGGCAGAGATAACCCATTGATGAGACTTTCCTCTGTCTGTCTTGCCTTTTCCCGCGGTTGGGGTTGTAAGTTTCTTAAAAATCGGATATAGTAGAAATGGTGTATTTTAAGACTTTAGAAAAGGACATTTTCGATGAACGTAAAACTAAAGGAAGTTGCTGTCCTGATTCCTTCTCTTGACCCGGATGCGGTGTTGGTATCCTATGTCGATTCTTTGTTTGGAGAGGGCTTCCAATTCATTATAATTGTTGACGACGGTAGCAGAAAGGCCTGTCAGAGCTATTTTGAACAGGCCCGGGAACTCGGCGCCATAGTGCTTCATCATGAGGAGAATCGTGGAAAGGGAAAAGCGTTAAAGACGGGGTTTGCCCATTATCTTTCCATTTGTGAAGAGAAGGGGCTTTCGGGGATTGTGACGGCAGATGCGGATGGACAGCATAGCGTTTCGGACACCGTTAAGGTTGCACAAGCCCTGGCAGAGGAGAAGACGCTGATTCTCGGAACACGGGATTTTTCAGGGAAGGATGTACCCTTTAAGAGCCGTTTCGGAAATCGTTTCACAACCTTTATCACAAGACTTTTATATGGAAGAACGATTCACGATACCCAGACCGGGCTGCGGGGGATTCCCACATCCTATGTGGAGAAGTGCCTGAAACTCCCGGGTGACCGTTTTGAGTATGAGATGGGAATGTTGATCGATGCAATCCGGCGTGGAATGCATCCCAGAGAGGTCCCGATCGAGACAATCTATGAGAACAACAATCGCGAGACACATTTTTCCGCGGTTAAGGATTCTCTGAAGATATACGGATTGATCTTTCGGTATTTCTTCAAGTACACCGTTTCGAGCCTGTTGTCATCACTGATTGACCTTTGCATCTTTTCGCTGCTAACAAAAACGGTGCTGCGGGGCTTTGATCCGAAGTGGGCAATTTTTGCGGGAACTCTGACTGCACGGATCGTTTCATCTTTGTTTAATTATACTTGTAATCGCAAGGCGGTTTTTCGGGATTCCAAATCCGTCGGAAAATCCATCTGGAGATATTATATGCTCTGTGGGCTGCAGATGTTCTGTTCCTGGCTGTTGGTGACGACAAGCTACTATCTGCTGCGCTGGGATACTACGATTCTTAAAACGATTGTGGATACATTGCTGTTTTTCATCAGTTATCAGGTTCAGCACAGATGGGTGTTTGCAAAGGAGAAATAAAAAATGTCATTACGAGCGGGAAGTGTGCGGGGAAAAATAGCGCTGATCCTTCAACTGTGGGTGTCGCTTTACGCGTTGTCCGATCAGGCGCTGACAGAACTGGAGTGGAGTTACAGAGCGGATGTGCCGCTATTGAAATATGTGTTTGCCATTCTGCGCGATGTGGACGGATGGGGCATGAAAACCCTCATTCTGGCGGTGGGCCTGGGTGTGATCTATTGGGCGGCCCGCGATTATACAGAGCGTCACGAAAA
Source organism: uncultured Lachnospiraceae bacterium (assembly GCA_945833775.1). Taxonomy (GTDB): domain Bacteria; phylum Bacillota; class Clostridia; order Lachnospirales; family Lachnospiraceae; genus Acetatifactor. The sequence goes on along the minus strand of CAMAGI010000022.1, from coordinate 21,597 downwards.
ATGGATCTCCGGTCTGAGTGTCTTTTTTGCGATCACGACCGTGTTCGGCATCAGTTACTATGAACAGGGAAACTGGAACTACATATTTCATGGCAGACTGCAGTTTGGATTGGCAGTCTTTGTCATGTGCGGCTATTTCTTTCTGTACCGAAATCTCTGCGTGTTCCTCCTGCACCTGTTAAGGCAAAGCGAGGGATTATTTCGCAATACCGCGAAATGTAAAGTGGAGGAGTTGCTTTTTGAACGGCACAGTATGCTGGTTCCCACACTGGTTATTTTGCTGTCGGGGCTTCCCTGGATAATAGCTTTCTGGCCGGGAACCCTGCAGGAGGATTCGATTGCCCATATCTGGCAGCATTTCGGACTTATGCAGGGCAGCGCAATGTCACCTGTGGGTGTCACAAAGCTAATGGGGCTGTGTTTTGTCATCGGGAAACGGGTATTTCATTCCGATAATATGGGGATGTTTCTCTACACCGGGGCGCAGTTTCTGGCGCAGACTGTAGCTTTCGGATATTGTATCCATATCCTGCATAAATTAAAGAGTCCTTATCTGTTCCGGTGGTTTGCGCTGTTTTTCTTTACGGTCTTTCCTCTGTTCCCGATCTGGGGCTTTACGCTGGTAAAGGATACGGGGTATTACATCTGCATCGTGTATTTCACGGTTGCTCTGATTGATATTCTGATCGACGATTCGGTAAAAAACCGTTGGAAATGGGTGCTTCTTTTCGGCGCAACAATCGGTATGTCACTTTTTCGAAACAACGGCTTTTACATTGCCCTGTCGGTGCTGCTTATCAGCATGGCGGTCAATCGCAAGCGTTTTCGCGGGTTTCTGGCAATTTCTATTATCAGTACCTGCTTTGTCCTTTGGTTTAACAACGTGTACGTGCCTTCGGAGGGATTCGGACCGGGACCGGCCAAGGAATCCATGTCTCTCTATCTCCAGGCAACGGGGCGGTATCTTAATGAGCATATGGATGAGGTAACCGATGAGGAGCGCGAGGTGCTGCAACGTGTATTTGATGTTCCGATTGAGGAACTGCCGCAGTACTATCAGCCGGAGCTCTCCGACGGAATTAAGGGGCATTTTTCTTTTACCCCTACGGATGAGGAGATGGCTGCCTATAAAAGAGTATGGCGTCAGCAGTTTCGAAAGCATCCGGACACCTATCTGCAGGCCTTTTTGAATCATACGTACGGTTATTTTTATCCGGATCGGAAAAATTTCCACGGGCAGATCGCATACTTTGCGATCCTGTCGCGGGAAAGATGGGAGGATGACGCGGTATGTCTCTATTTCCCCGAGGAGAAGACGGCTGCAAGGGATTTCTTTCGGGAATATACCGAACTCATCTATCGGATGCCGGTGGTCGATATGCTGTTCAGCGCGGGGCTTCATATGTATCTGATTATAGGCCTCAGCGTTTGTCTGATCGCCAAAAAGAGGGCGCGTTATCTTACGGTGTTGGTTCCCGGAATGTGTATGCTGTTTAACATTGCATCGCCGGTGGATGCCTATATACGCTATATGCTGCCTGTGATTGTGGTATTGCCCATCAATCTGGCGTGGTGCTATTACGCATTGCGGGGAAGGAGTCAAAATGATATTTAAGTGTAAAAACTGCGGCGGTAATACGGTTTACAGCCCGGAGCGCAAGAAAATGTACTGCCCTTACTGCGACAGTGAGTCGAGCGAAGAGAAGCAGGTGTATGAAACCTCAGAACTGACCGTTTGTCCCAACTGCGGCGGTGAGGTCAAGGTGTTCGAGCATACTTCTGCCACACAATGTCCTTACTGTGACAACTATCTCATCTTTGACGAGCGGGTGGAGGGTGAATACCTTCCCAAGATGATCCTTCCGTTCCAGATGGGCAAGGAGGTCTGCAAAAATGCCATCCGCGAAAAGTTTAAAAAATGTCTTTTTGCACCCACAGATTTCCTGTCGGAGGTTCGGCTCAACGGTATGATAGGCACCTACGTGCCGTTCTGGCTCTACGACTACGATGCGGTGAACGATTTCGAGGGAGAGGGCACCAAGGTGCGCACCTGGAGAAGCGGCAATACCGAGTATCGAGAGGTATCCTATTACGCCGTACATCGAAACATGAGTGTGGATTTTCGCAGGATCCCCGTAGACGCCTCTGTCCAGATGCCGGATGAGATCATGGATCTTTTGGAACCCTTCGGATACAACCAGATGGAAGAATTTAAGCCGGAGTACATGTCCGGATTCTATGGCGAGAAGTACAATATGCCTGCAGATGTGGTGGAAGAGCGTGCAAAGAAGAAAATGAAGGATGATATTTCCCAAATGATGCAGGCTCAGTGCAGCGGTTACAGTTCTCTGCGCACCATTCGAAACGATGTGCAGGTGAACCATGCGGAGCAAAACTACGCACTTTTGCCGGTCTGGAAATACGATTATCAGTATAATGGAAAAGATTATCCTTTTTATGTGAACGGACAGACCGGAAAGATTGTGGGAAGCGCACCGATTTCAACGAAGAAGGTGCTCGTCTACGGCGGTACCCTGTGGGCGTGTCTTACGATTCTTATGGCAAGTGTCAGCGCGTTGCTTAAGGTATTATAGGAGGGGACAGATATGGCTATGGATCAAGAGATAAAAGCAGAGGCGCGCAGACAGTACTTCAAATATTTCCGCGTGTGGCTGATTGCGACCGCTATCCTTTTGGTAGCGGCAATTGTTGCAACCGCTGTCAAGTACATAAGCCGTCCGGCGGGCAGGGGCAATACGAGTGCGCCCGCAGAGCGTGTCTATGACTTCGCGGACGTACTCACCGACGAAGAGGAGAAGGAGCTGCGCGCCTACATTGCGGAGTGTGAGGAAAAAGCAAAGATTGATATTGTCATTGTGACGACGAATGAGCCCTTTGGACTCGTAGAGTCCGAGAAGTTTAACGTCATGATGAATTATGCGGATGATTTCTGGGATGAAAGGATGTATGGATATAATCGCGCGTATGGTGACGGCGCACTGCTTTTGGATAACTGGTACAAGGATGAACAGGGCAGTCAGATGGGAACCTGGCTCTCTACCAGCGGGAAGATGGAATCCATTGTCGGTGCCTACGAGGAAGACCAGATTCTGGATGCCATGTATGCTTACATTGAGCAGGATGCCTATAAAGCTTATCGTGCGGCAGTGAAACAGCTTGCCTATTGGGGAGCTGCGGATGAAAGAGAGAATCCCGGGCTGCCGCTTGGCGCGATCGTATTTCTGCCGCTGGTGATTGCGGCGGTCTATATCGTGGTGCATTTACGGCAGGCTCCTGCCAAGGATACCACGGCGGCCACGGCGTACGTTGCAGGAGGTAAACCGATCATGAAGGAGAAGACGGATACCTTCCTGCGAAAGTCCGTGACGAAGCGGCGCATTGAGACGAGCAGCGGCGGCGGAGGCGGCGGAGGAAGTCACAGCGGCGGTGGAAGCGGCGGACATCATACCTCCAGCGGCGGGCACAGCCACGGGGGAGGCGGAAGAAGCCGGTAAGAAAGTCGGTAAAGAAGTCGATAGAAGAAGCCGGCAGAAGAAAAGAAGCGGCGGCTTTTGATGGAAGCCGCCGTAAAGAGGGAACAAAAAAAGCACCTGCATGACGGTACAGGTGCTTTTTTGTTCGTCTTTAATCAAATTTATCGATGATGCTCTTAAGCCATCTCGTTTACAGCCTTGCTGATACGGGATACTTTTCTGGCAGCGTTGTTCTTGTGGTAAACGCCCTTGGAAGCAGCCATCTCAATCACCTTGGTAGCGGACTTAAGCTCAGCAGCTGCTGCAGCCTTATCGCCGGACTCGATCACAGCATAAACCTTCTTGATCGCGGTCTTAACGCTGGATTTAATCGCTTTATTTCTGTCAGCCCTGGTGCGGGAAACTAAGATTCTCTTCTTTGCAGATTTAATGTTAGCCAAGTTGTACACCTCCATTTGTATACAGAATCGTTTTACAAATGTTTGTGAAGCCAGACACGGAAGATCAACACAAACACACTATTGTAGTTTAGTCAATTGCGGCATGTTTGTCAATACATAATTTACCGAATTCTGCAAAAAATATGCTGTAAACGATGTGTTGGGAGGCGTTGAGTTCATGAGTGGTTTTCAGATCAGGACGGATTTGGCACTGGAAGCACGGGAAAGCATCCGTGAAACGGAGGAGGAGCTGCGGGGCGTAAACGTGGAGGAGTATTATGAGGAAGCGGAGGATATCCGCGTCACGAAGGTAAATGTGGTAACGCGTAACGCTGCGAAGATCATGGGAAAACCGATCGGGACGTATGTGACCATGGAAGCGCCTGCGTTGATCGAACCGGACGAGGGGTATCACAGCGAGATCTCGGAATGCCTTGCCCGGGAATTGGCGGAGCTGATTCCGCAATACGACAGGGAGCAATCCTTTCTGGTTGTCGGACTGGGAAACCGGGAAGTGACTGCGGATGCGCTGGGACCGCAGGTGGTGGATAATCTGTTTATTACAAGACACGTGATACGCACCTACGGCAAGGCAGCCTACAATTGCCAGTATATGAATGAAATCAGCAGTATTGAGCCGGGGGTTATGGCAAAAACCGGAATGGAGACCTCGGAGATCGTGACCGGTGTCGTGAAGGAAACACTGCCGGATGTGGTTATTGTGGTGGATGCATTGGCGGCGCGCAGCACGAAGCGCCTCAACCGGACCATTCAGATTACCAATACGGGAATTCAGCCCGGTTCCGGCGTCGGAAATCATAGAAATGCCCTGACGGAGGAGACCCTGGGTGTCCCGGTGATCGCCATCGGAGTGCCCACTGTGGTGGATGCTGCGGTAATTGTGGGAGACGCTATGGAAAAGCTTTTGGAATCGGAGCCGGATGCGGTGAAATATCTGGACCGAAACAGCCCCTGTCTGGCGGAGCTGGGCAACATGTATATGACCGGTAAAGACATTGATGCGGTCGTCAAGCGTGTGAGCTATACGCTGTCGGAGGGAATTAACATCGCACTGGAAAGAGGAATGAACTGACCCGCAGAATCATATAATTCTACTGCGTCAGGGAAGGAAGTGCGTGAACGTTAAAAGAAGGATCACTTCGGCGAGACCGGTACTGCGTCTCGCTGTTTTTATTCTGTTTGTTTTCACTGCGATACGGATATTGAACCGAGTGGACGAAAGAAAAGACGGATCGGCTGATATCCGGATTCTTAAGATGAGCGCTTCCGGCGTATACCGGGAATACCTGCCCCTCTACCTCTACAGCTGCGACAGTCAAAGCAACCGCTTTCTGCAAAGCCGGGTGAGAGATGTCTTTGCATTAGAAGCCTATTGCAGCGAAAACTCATACGATGGGGAACGGACATCACAGTTTCTTTCGGTGCCGGAAACAGGCGATGGGAAAAGGGAAAATGGATTGGGCGAAACGGAGTCTGCAGATCCTTCGGAGAGCTCGGAGGAGCAGCGAAAGAATCAGGAGGCTGAAAAGCCGAAAGAAGACAGAATGCGTGAACTGGAAGAGCTTTTCCGAACAGAAAATGAGGCCGCAGTTTCCAGACAAAAACAACCGGAGACGGAAGAGCCTGCGGTGTCCGCCGAACCGGCGGTTTCCTTCAGCCCCCACACCAGACAGACTGTTGTGGGAGATGATATTCTGGGGGATTATGAGCTGTTATTGGAAACTTTTTATACGGTGGATAAAAATACGGCAGTCGGATGGGAACAGATTCAACCGAAGAAACTTATGGCGCGGGATATGACGCTGCAGGAAAGCGATACATCGGGACCTCAGATTCTGATTTATCATACCCATTCTCAGGAGGCGTTTGCGGACTCTGTGGAGGGGGATGAGAGCACCTCCATTATGGGAGTGGGGGAGCGGCTTGCGCAGATTCTTGAGGAAAGGTATGGCTATTCGGTACTGCATCATCTCGAAAAGTATGATGTGGAGAGTAGAAACGATGCTTATTCCGAAGCCCTTCCCGAGATAGAGGCCCTTCTGGCGGACAATCCGTCCATTCAGGTCGTCATTGATCTGCACAGAGACGAAATGGCAGAGGAAACAAGACTGGTCATGGATGTCGACGGAAGACCGACGGCGCGCTTTATGTTCTTCAATGGTTTATCCTACACCCGGAAAACCGGTGCCATATCCTATTTAAAAAACGATCATTTAGAGGATAATCTTGCTTTTTCCTTTCAGATGGAGAAGGCTGCAATGGAGTATTATCCGGGGTTGACCCGCAAGATCTATTTGAAAGGTTACCGGTACAATATGCATCTGTGTGCCAAAACCCTGCTGGTGGAATTGGGGGCGCAGAACAATACAGTGGAGGAAGCCATGAATGCCTGTGATCCGCTGGCGCATATCCTGCATCTGGTGTTGAGCGGACAATCCGGGGAGGACGGGGATCCATCCAACGGATAATTCTAGACAGATTTCGGACTTTCTGATAAAATGGCATTGTTGTAAACGGCACGGTCATCCCGCGTCGGAAGTGTCAGGAAAGAAGAGGTTTTGTATGGCTTCTATAGATCAAAGTAAAATCCGAAATTTTTGCATCGTCGCACATATCGACCACGGGAAATCCACCCTGGCGGATCGCATTATTGAGAGAACCGGACTGCTCACCAGCAGGGAGATGCAGGCTCAGGTGCTGGACAATATGGATCTGGAGAGGGAGCGTGGAATCACGATCAAGGCCCAGACGGTTCGGACGGTATACCGGGCCAAGGACGGAGAGGAATATATTTTTAATTTGATTGATACACCCGGTCATGTGGATTTCAATTATGAGGTGAGCAGATCCCTTGCAGCCTGTGACGGAGCAATTCTCGTAGTGGATGCTGCCCAGGGCATTGAGGCACAGACACTGGCCAATGTCTATCTTGCCCTGGATCATGATCTGGACGTTTTCCCGGTGATCAACAAGATTGATCTGCCCAGCGCGGATCCTCAGCGCGTCATTGATGAAATCGAGGATGTGATTGGCATTGAGGCGCAGGATGCGCCCCTGATATCGGCAAAAAACGGCATCGGAATCGACGATGTTCTGGAGCAGATCGTGAGTAAGATTCCGGCGCCCGGAGGGAGTGCGGACAATCCCTTAAAAGCCCTGATTTTTGACTGTATCTACGATTCCTATAAAGGGGTCATCATTTTCTGCCGCGTGATGGAGGGCAGGGTTAAGAAGGGTACCCATATCCGTATGATTGCCACCGGAGCCAGGGAGGAAGTGGTGGAGGTCGGATATTTCGGTGCAGGTCAGTTTATCCCCTGCGACGAGCTCTCGGCAGGAATGGTGGGCTACATCACCGCATCCATCAAGAATGTGAAGGATACTGCGGTGGGTGATACCGTGACCGATGCGGACAATCCCTGTGCAGAGCCGCTTCCCGGTTACAAGAAGGTGCAATCCATGGTCTACTGCGGCATGTATCCCGCAGACGGAGCGAAGTACCCGGATCTGCGCGATGCCCTGGAAAAGCTTCAGCTCAACGATGCGTCCCTGTTCTATGAACCGGAGACATCCGTGGCTTTGGGCTTTGGGTTTCGCTGTGGCTTCCTGGGCCTTCTGCACCTTGAGATCATTCAGGAGCGGCTGGAGCGGGAATACAATCTGGATCTGGTTACCACAGCCCCCGGCGTTGTCTACAAGGTCTATAAGACCAACGGTGAAGTGGTGGAACTGACCAATCCCTCCAACCTCCCGGATCCCTCTGAGATTGAGCATATGGAGGAACCGATTGTAAGCGCAGAAATTATGGTGACCAGCGAATATATCGGTTCCATTATGGAGCTTTGTCAGGAGCGCAGAGGCCGCTATCTGGGCATGGAATATATAGAAGGAACCCGTGCACTGCTCAAATACGAACTTCCTCTGAATGAGATTATCTATGACTTCTTCGATGCACTGAAGTCCCGCTCCAGGGGCTATGCTTCGTTTGACTATGACATCAAGGGATACGAGGAATCCAGACTGGTGAAGCTGGATATTCTGATCAACCGGGAGGAAGTGGACGCGTTGTCCTTCATTGTACATGCGGATTCCGCGTACGAACGGGGGAGAAAAATGTGTGAAAAACTCAAGGATGAGATTCCCAGACATCTCTTCGAGATCCCGATCCAGGCGGCTGTCGGCGGCAAGATTATCGCCCGTGAGACCGTGAAGGCGATGCGCAAAGATGTGCTTGCAAAGTGCTACGGCGGTGATATCTCCCGAAAGAAAAAGCTTCTGGAAAAACAGAAGGAGGGAAAGAAGCGTATGCGTCAGATCGGCAACGTGGAGATTCCTCAAAAGGCTTTCATGAGCGTCTTAAAGCTGGATGATAAGAACTGACGGAAAATAAACGGAGCGATAAGATAAATTGAAAGAACTGGAGCTATATTTTCATATTCCTTTTTGTGTCAAAAAGTGCAATTACTGTGACTTTTTATCCTTCTCTCCACAGACAGCCGCTGCGCTAAACGGGCAGGAGGCTGTGACGGACGCCTATATGGACGCCCTGCTGCTGGAGACGTTGGGACGGGCGGATGAGGCGGGAGAGTACCGGGTTGTGAGTATTTTTGTGGGTGGCGGGACTCCCTCACTCATTCCGACAGGACGGGTGGAAGAACTGATGGAAACGATCCGTCGCAGCTTTTGTCTTGCGCCGGATGTGGAATGTACCATTGAAGTCAATCCCGGCACGGTGGATGAAGAAAAACTGCGGCGGTATAAAAGAGCAGGATTCAACAGACTCAGCATCGGTCTTCAGTCCGCGAAGGAGAAGGAATTGAAGTGTCTCGGCAGGATTCACACCTGGCCGGATTTTCTGAAGGCATATCAAGCTGCCCGCCGGGCGGGTTTTTCCAACATCAATGTGGATATCATAAGCGCTTTACCGGAGCAGACCCTTTCGGAGTGTCTGGAGACGGTTCAAGCGGTTCTGGCGCTTGTTCCCCCTCCGGAACACATTTCCGCCTACAGTCTGATTGTGGAGGAGGGGACTCCATTTTATGAGCGCTTCGAAAGGGGACAGCTGCAGCTCCCCGATGAGGATACGGAGCGCAGTATGTACGTGGAAACCGGAAAAATCCTGAAAAATGCCGGTTATGAGCAATACGAGATCTCCAATTATGCCAGAGAGGGGTATGCATGCAGACACAATCTGGGTTATTGGCGAAGAAGAGATTACCTCGGATTCGGGATCGGATCGGCTTCCCTGATGGGAAACGAGCGTTTTTCCAACGCAGATTCGCTCCGGGATTACCTGAATGCCCCGCTGGACCAGAGAATCGGACGGACAGTTCTCACAGAGGCACAGCAGATGGAGGAGACAATGTTTTTGGGACTTCGCACCACGCGCGGAGTGAGCGGGGAAGAATTTGTCAGGACCTTTAACAGGACATTGGAGAGTGTGTACGGGGACGTGATTCGCAGGAATGAGCGGGACGGTCTTTTGCGGTGGCAGGGGGACTGCCTTTCCCTGACGGACAGAGGAATGGATCTGGCAAATTATGTGATGGCACAGTTTTTGACAGGCACTTGATATGCGCTTCTCTCATAGACTAATGGTAAGAGAAAACTGCGGAGGACCTTTTGAAAACATTTCAAAAGCCATTGACCCAGGGGGAGGAAGCGAACTATGTTCGCATGCTTTCCGAAGGTACTCCCGAGGAGGCGCGCCGGGCCAGGGAAACCCTGATTGTCAGGAATCTGCGGCTGGTTGCCCATATTGCCAGAAAATATCAGAATGCCGAGGAGGATATGGAGGATCTGATCTCCATCGGCACAATCGGACTGATCAAAGCGGTTAACACATTTGATGCGGGAAAAGGCAGACTTGCCACATATGCCTGCAGATGTATCGATAATGAACTGTTAATGATGCTCCGCAGTAAACGGAAGAACGCCCGTGAGGTTTCTCTCTTTGAACCCATCGGACAGGATAAGGAGGGAAATGAGATCCGGCTGGTGGATATCATCCAGCAGCAACAGGCGGACGTGGTGGAGGATATGGAGCTGGCGGCAAATGTGCGCAAGATGTTGGAGCTTTTGGACAAGTGCTTGACCGAGAGGGAACGCCGGATCATCATTCTGCGCTACGGTCTTGCGGACGGTCGGGAAGCGACCCAGAGCGAGATCGGAGAACGCTTCGGGATCTCCAGAAGCTATGTTTCCAGAATCGAGAAGAAAGCGTTGCAGAAGCTGAAAAACCATCTCTAGGTGTACTTGTTATTTGTGTTAAACTATGATATGATGTAAGGTAGTGTGATTTCATCGGAAAGATGGTTACGGAGAGAGAAAATGAAGTTTGTAAGAACAGAAGATTTAAAAGAAGGAATGCGGTTGGCACATCCGATTTACAGCAAGACAGGAGTGCTTTTGTACGAGCGCAATTCCAAGCTGAGTTCCCAGGGAATCGAGAGTGTGAAAAACTTTGGATTGCTGGGAATCTATGTGCTGGAGCCGGCGGAACCCCTTCCGCCGATGTCGGAAGAGAACATTGAGTTCGAACGGTTTCAGACCATGACAATCGCCTCTCTTTCCGAGGAGTTGAAGAAACTGTTTACCCAGCGTAAAAAAGGAAAACTGTCATTTCTTGCGGACAATCTTTTGCGACTGTACGGACATCTGGACGAGAAGATCACATTTTACCAGAACTTAAGAAGCAGGGATGATTTTGTCTATTGTCATTCCTTAAATGTAGCGATTCTGTGTGCCATGATCACACATAAGCTGAATCTGCGTCGTGAGGAGCAGCTTTCGGTTGTGTGCTCCGCACTGGTTCATGACATCGGAAAGCTGGGGCTTACGGGACCGAATGCGGCACTTGCTTATTCGGACGATTTGGATGAGGATGACCGGATGCTGGTGTATCAGGCACAGCTTAGTGCGGGCGATATCCTGGAGGAAGCCTTTGCGGAGGATCCGAATGTGAAACGTTCCTGCATGCAGGTCATTCGACGGGAGTTGGATCTGTACCGGGGGCAGGAGGGCGAGAGGATGAAGATGGTTACAGGTGCCCGTATCCTGCTGGTGGCCAACCAATATGACAAAATGACCGCTATGAGCCTGAGCGGAAATATCCAGTCGGAGGTGCGGGCAATCCAGGAGTTTTTGAATCATCCCGAGATCTATGATCCCGAGGTTGTGGATGCCCTGATTGCATCCGTCAATATTCTGTTTTCCGGCGTCAGCGTGGAATTGTCCACGGGGGAGAAGGCGCTTGTCCTCACAGAGAACCCGCGTAATATCCTGATGCCCACGGTTCTGTGTTTTCGAGATAACAGTATTGTCGATCTCTCCCTGCCGGAAAACGGGGATATTCAGATCGTGGATATCATGAAGACCATGGATAACCGCTATATTATGAATACCGAAGCGATAATACCACAGGAATAACCGAGAGGATAAAGGAGTTTTTTTCATGCCCAATATTGAAGAAATTCTGCGCTGTGCGAAAGATGCTGGAGCCAGCGACGTTCATCTCACGGTGGGGATAGCACCGAAGATGCGCGTCAACGGCAAACTGCTCACAATGGATTATCCCAGGATGCTTCCCGCGGATACGTTGGATGTGTTAACCGGAATAATGTCTGCCACCCAGAGAGAGCGATTTGAGGAACGGGGGGAATATGATATGTCATTCTCCATTTCCAACCTGGGACGTTTCCGTGTGAATGCGTACAAACAAAGGGGCTCCGTTGCACTCGCTTTTCGTCTGGTGGCAACCCAGATTCCGTCTCCCCAGGAGCTGGGGGTGCCGGATTCCGTGATGGATCTGTATCAGCGTAAGAGAGGCCTGGTGCTGGTAACCGGCCCTACCGGAAACGGGAAATCCACCACACTGGCGGCAATCATTGATAAGATCAACAACTACAGGGAGGCCCATGTAATCACACTTGAGGATCCCATCGAATTCCTGCATCAACATAAATTGTCGATGGTAAATCAACGGGAGATCGGTATGGACTCCGAGAACTACGCCAATGCGCTTCGTGCGGCGCTGCGCGAGGACCCGGATGTAATTCTCGTCGGTGAGATGCGTGACTTTGAGACGATCAGTGTCGCGATCACCGCAGCAGAGACGGGTCATCTGGTGCTCTCCACACTACATACCCTGGGAGCGGCAAGTACGGTCGACCGCATCATCGATGTGTTTCCCTCGCATCAGCAGCAGCAGATCCGCGTTCAGTTTGCCAGTGTTTTGGAGGCGGTAGTCTCACAGCAACTGTTGCCCCGGGCGGACGGCAACGGCCGTGTGGCGGCGTTCGAGGTGATGCATGCCAATCATGCGGTGCGCAATCTGATCCGCGAAGGCAAAGCGCATCAGCTGACGAGCGTGATGCAGACCAACCGCAAGCTGGGGATGATCACCATGGACGAGGCGATTCTTCAGTTGCTGAGCGAAAAAAAGATTACCAAGGAAGCGGCTCTTCAGTTTGCACAGGAGCCGGATACCATGCAAAATCGTCTGATGGCATTTTAGTTCAAAAAGGCAAAACAGGGCGACCCATTCTGCGGTTGCCCTCTGCAAATTCTCATTTCAATTTTTTTCCCAATTTTCAATCATTCATAAAGGAGGTACGAAATGTACAGTGTTATCACTACAGGTGCGCTGTCGGGAGTCCAGGCGTACTTTGTACGGGTGGAGGTGGACGCTTCTTCCGGTCTGCCTTCCTTCAATATGGTCGGTTTGCCGGGCAGTGAGGTGCGCGAATCCCGGGAACGGGTATGCGTAGCCTTGAAAAATGCAGGTTTTGATCTTCCGCCTCTGCATATCACCGTCAATCTGTCCCCGGCAGATCAACGAAAAGCGGGTGCGGCCTTTGATCTGCCCATAGCGGTGGGACTGCTGGAGGCGATGGGCTGCATTCCGCCGGGAGCGTCAGGGGGCTGTCTTTTTCTGGGAGAACTTGGACTCAACGGAGAGATTCGGACGGTGCCGGGCGTTTTACCCATTGTCCGGTGGGCATCGGAACAGGGAATCAAACAGTTTTTTGTCCCCGCAGGAAATGCGGCGGAGGGTGCTGTAATACCGACGGCATCTGTGCGGGGGGTCGGACATATCCGGGAAGTGATTGCGTGGCTTCTCGGTGACGAGGAGCAAAGGCAGAAGATTCTTACACCTGTGCAGATCGATTTGCAACAGTATTTCAAGAAAAGACAAAAGGATACTTTGGACTTTTCTCAGGTGCGCGGACAGACACGGGCCAAGCGTGCAGCGCAGATTGCCGCTGCCGGATTTCACAGTATGCTGATGTACGGACCGCCCGGTGTCGGTAAGTCCATGATTGCCTCACGGTTGCCCGGAATTCTGCCGCCCCTCTCCGTGGAGGAGAGCCTTGAGGTAAGCAGTATCTACAGTGCAGCGGGGCTTTTGCAGGAACCCCTGATCACCCAAAGACCTTTCCAGAATCCGCATCACACGATAACGGATGCCGGTATGCTGGGAGGCGGCAGCCACCTCAAACCGGGGATCATCTCCCTGGCCCACAAGGGGGTCCTCTTTCTGGATGAGCTTGCGGAATTCCGGCGGGGAACACTGGACAGCCTCAGACAGCCTCTTGAGGAAAAGGTAATCCACATTGACCGGGCAAACGGCGGGGTCGCATATCCCGCGGATTTCATGCTGGTGTGCGCTATGAATCCGTGTCCCTGCGGTTATTATCCGGATAGAAATCGCTGCAAATGTACGGAGAGCATGTTGAACCGTTACCGCAGCAAAATATCCGGACCGATTCTGGATCGCATTGATTTGTGTGTGGAGTTGGATCGACTGGAAATCGGAAAGCTTCAGGAACCGTATCCCCCGCAGGAGAGCAGTGCAAGCATCCGGGAGCGCGTCCTGGCAGCGCGAAAATGTCAGGAGGAGCGCTATGCGGGGGAGCCCTATCACTTTAATGCACAGGTTCCCGCTGCGGATCTTGATCAGGTATGCAGGGTTTCGGCAAAAGAAAAGGAACTGTTGGATCAGTTGTACCGAAAATTGCGGCTCAGCGCCCGCTCCTATTATCGGTTGGTCCGCATCTCCCGGACCATTGCGGATTTGGAGGAAGCCCGGGACATTCGTGAGAGACATATCAGAGAAGCGGCATGTTATCGAATGCTGTGAGTACAACAGGAGGTTCTATGGAGCGAGAAGAGTGTTATGCTGCCTGGCTGTCGTCCGTTCCCGGAATCGGAAACCGGACCGTCGAGCGATTGTATCATGAATTTGCAAGTTTTGAGGCGATTTACAGGGCGCAGGAGGGAGCGCTTGCAAAATGGCTTCCTCCAAAGCGCCTGGAGTCCTTCTTACAGAGCCGTAAAACCGATTCTCCGGGACAGATTGCGGAGCATATACAAAAACGGGGAGTACGATTTTACACAAAAAATAGCATATCCTATCCCAAACGTCTGGCAGAAATACCGGATGCACCGTGGTTTCTCTATTCCATCGGCACATTACCGTGGGACGATCTTCCATCCGTTGCTGTGATCGGGGCGAGGGATTGCTCGGCCTACGGAGAAATCGTGGCGACACAGCTGGGAAGGGTGCTGGGGCAATGTGGAATACAGGTGATCAGCGGAATGGCCAGAGGCGTTGACTGTACTGCCCAGAGGGCTGCGGTTGCCGTAGGCGGGGCGTCCTTTGCCGTACTTGGAAGCGGCGTGGACATCTGCTATCCGCCACAGTCCAGGGATCTGTATGACAGACTGCCGCAAAAGGGAGGGGTAATTTCAGCCTATCCTCTTCAGACGGTGGCGCGGGCACAAAATTTTCCCCCGCGGAATCGGATTGTCAGCGGTCTTGCGGACGCTATTGTGGTGGTGGAGGCGAGGGAGCGCAGCGGGACGTTGATCACTGTGGACATGGCTCTGGAACAGGGTCGGGACGTCTATGTAGTTCCGGGGAGAATAACGGAACGACTTAGCGATGGATGTAACAGACTGCTGAGTCAGGGGGCTTCGATCGTGCTCTCCCCGGAGGATTTTGCCGAACGAATATGGGAGCAGTTTGGCAGGACCGGTTTGGGTGCGGAGCGGACAGCGCGAAAGGGTGGGTTTGCGGATGCAGCCGAAACGGTGCGCACGAAATCCGTAACGGAAGAGAAACCTCTGGGAGAGGGAAAACTCTCACGGGAGGATGAAAGGATTTATCAGGCACTGGATGTTACGCCCCTGTCGGTGGAGGAAGTAGCCGGTCGCATAGGAGGAGAGGAGCACCTTCTGGAAATCCATATGAGACTCGTGGATCTGTGCAGCTGCGGATATGTAAAACAGGTTTCCCAGGGGTATTTCTGCAGGGGCGAAAAGTTAAGAGATTCTTTCCTTGCGTAAATCGTCAAATCTGCGTATGATAGTAATATCAGATTTTGTTAGGAGTGAGGATCTATGTACAGAGATGAAACGAAAGTGATTTCGATTGGAGATCGTGTGATCGGCGGCGGCAATCCGATTTTGATACAGTCCATGACCAATACCAGAACGGAGGATGTGGAAGCTACTGTAGCGCAGATCCTGCGGCTGGAAAAGGCGGGCTGTGAGATTATTCGCTGCACGGTGCCCACAGAGGAGGCGGCTGTCGCCCTTGGGCAGATCAAAAAGCAGATTCATATCCCTCTGGTTGCAGATATTCATTTCGATTACCGTATGGCGATCGCCGCCATGGAAAACGGAGCCGATAAAATCCGAATCAATCCCGGAAATATCGGTTCAACAGAGTGCTTAAAGGCAGTGGTCGATGTGGCAAAGGAGCGAAACATTCCCATCCGGGTGGGTGTTAACAGCGGCTCTCTGGAAAAGCCGCTTCTGGAAAAATACGGCGGAGTCACAGCGCGGGGCATTGTGGAAAGTGCATTGGACAAGGTCCATAGGATTGAGGAAGCCGGGTATGACAACCTGGTCATCAGCATCAAATCATCGGATGTCTTAATGTGTGTGGAAGCCCACGAATTGCTGGCGGATCAGACAAAATATCCGCTGCATGTCGGTATCACGGAGTCCGGAACCGTAAACAGCGGAAATATCAAGTCTGCTTTGGGACTTGGGCTGATCCTGCACCAGGGAATCGGGGACACCATCCGGGTTTCTCTGACCGGTGATCCGGTGGAGGAGGTTAAGTCTGCAAAACTGATATTGCGGACACTGGGACTTCGTAAGGGCGGTATCGAGGTGGTTTCCTGTCCGACCTGCGGTAGAACCCGGATTAATCTGATCGAGCTTGCATCCCGGGTGGAAAAACTGGTGGAGAACTATCCTCTGGATATCAAGGTTGCGGTGATGGGATGCGTGGTAAACGGTCCCGGCGAGGCACGGGAGGCAGATCTTGGCGTGGCGGGCGGCATCGGTGAAGGCCTGCTCTTTAAAAAGGGTGAAATCCTGCGCAAAGTGCCGGAGGAGGGACTCCTCGAAGCACTGCGGGAGGAACTGGATCATTGGCAGGAATAACGCGAAAATACGGGTTTAGGTTACAATATGGAAAAATTGTTTTTTGAGGCTTTTCCAACTCTGGAACTTTCGGGAAATCTCCATGACATCATGGAGCAGACAAAAGTGGAACGTATCTGTGCATCCAAGCAGAGAGATTTTCTGCGTGTCCACATAAACAGTTCCAGACTGATCGCAAAAGAACACATACGCGCAGTGGAACAGGAAATTCAAAAACAACTGTTCCCGGAAATTTCCATCACGGTGCTTCTGTACGAGAAATTTCATCTCTCCTCACAGTATACCTGTGAGAATCTCATGGAGGCATATCGTGACAGTATTCTTTTGGAACTGAAAGAATACGATCACATTGAATACAATGCGTTCCGGACAGCCGACATCACGTACCCGGATACCGAAACGGTTGTTTTTACCATAGAGGACTCGGTTCTGATCCGGGATAAGCTGGAGGACTTTGAACGGATTTTAACCAAGATTCTGGTGGAGCGCTGCGGGCTTTCTGTGCGCTTACAGATTGCTTTTAAGGAAGCAAAAACCGGTAAGTATGCAGCGGAGGACAATTATCGCATTCGCATGAAAGTGGATGCGATTTATCGTCGTGTCCATGACGGAGAAATACCGGAGGATACCGTGCTCGGGAGTGCCCCGGACGGCGGGCAGGAAAATGCGGAGAAACTGCAAAAGTCTGCAGGGACCGGCAAAGTCGGAGAAACCAAACCCGACGGGACCAGGACCGATGGGGAGAGGAAGAAGGCAGGAAAGGGAGAGTTTCTCCAGAGCGGCTTTAAAAGGGGCGATTTTCAGCGCACGGAGGGCTCCGGCAGGGCGCTGATACGGTCGGACAACCCCGACGTGATCTACGGAAGGGATTTTGATGGGGAAGCCATCAAGATGGAGGAAATCATCGGTGAGATCGGAGACGTGATCATCCGCGGTCAGATTTTGAAGTTAGAGACCACGGAGATGAAGAACGGTGAGAAGACGATTGTTACCATCCAGGTCAGCGATTTCACGGACACAATGACCGTAAAACTTTTCGTCCGCAATGACCAGGTGGAGGAACTGCTGTCCGGATTGAAGACGAAGATCTTTGTGAAAATAAAAGGCATGCCTTCCCTGGACCGCTTCGATAAAGAACTGACCATTTCCTCCGTCGCCGGGATCAAGAAAATCCCGGATTTCACCACCAAACGTACGGATACCTCCGTTTATAAGCGGGTGGAGCTCCATTGCCATACCAAGATGAGCGATTTCGACGGAGTATCCGAGGCAAAGGATATCGTAAACTGTGCTTATAAGTGGGGGCACCGTGCCATTGCGATCACGGACCACGGTGTTGTACAGAGCTTTACGGATGCAAACCATGTGTGGGACGATTTGTGGAAGAAAGAGAAGGATAAGCGCAAGGAGGCGGGGGATAACAACCCCGACAAGCAGGATTTCTTCCGGGTAATCTATGGCGTGGAGGCTTATCTCGTCGACGATCTGCATGAGATTGTGACAGGAGAAAGCGGACAGAACTTCAGCCAGGACTTTGTGGTCTTTGATATTGAGACCACCGGTTTTTCTCCGGTGAACAATAAAGTGATCGAGATTGGGGCGGTTAAGGTTTGTGCCGGACAGATTGTGGACCGTTTCTCTACCTTTGTCAACCCGGGTGTACCGATTCCCTTTGAAATTGAGAAGCTTACCGGAATTACGGATGAAAATGTGCTGGAGGCACCGGATATTGAGACCATCCTGCCACAGTTTCTTGCATTCTCAGAGGACTGCATTCTGGTGGCACACAATGCCGATTTCGACATGAGCTTCATCCGGGAGAACTGCAAGAAGCAGGGCCTGTCGGACTCCTTTACCTATGTGGATACCATGGGAATCGCGCGGATGCTTTATCCGGCACAGGCGAAACATACGCTGGATGCCATGTGCAAGACCCTGGACATTTCTCTGGAAAATCATCATCGCGCGGTGGATGATGCGGAAGCGACAGCCCATATGTTTGTAAAATTTCTGGAAAAGCTTTCCGACATGGGAATTCATACTCTCAAACAGCTCAATGAGGAGGGGGCGGCTACGCCGGAGGTGACCCGGAAGCTGCATCCTTATCATGCGATCATTCTGGCAAAAAATGATCTGGGGCGCACAAACCTGTATCACCTGATCTCCGAGTCCCATCTGAACTATTTTCAGAAGGTACCCAAGATCCCCAAGAGTCTGGTCCAGAAATACCGGGATGGCTTGATCCTGGGAAGTGCCTGTGAGGCGGGAGAGTTGTACCAGGCGCTTTTGGAGGAGAAGAGTGAGGAGCAGATTGCCAGACTGGTCAGCTTTTACGATTATCTGGAGATCCAACCCCGGGGAAACAACGAATTCATGATTGCATCGGAGCGCGTGCGGACGGTGCATTCCATGGAGGACATTCTGAATCTGAACCGCCGTATCGTGCAGCTGGGGGAACAGTTTCACAAACCCGTTGTGGCAACCTGTGATGTCCATTTTCTGAACCCGGAGGATGAGGTATACCGCCGTATCATCATGGCGGGAAGAGGTTTTGATGACGCGGATCATCAGGCTCCTCTGTACCTGCATACGACGGAGGAGATGTTGGAGGAATTCGAGTATCTGGGAAGTGACAAAGCATTTGAAGTGGTTGTCACCAACTCCAATATGATTGCCGATATGATCGAGACGATTGCTCCGGTCCGACCGGATAAATGTCCTCCGGTCATTGCGGACAGTGATAAGACGCTCACCCGGATCTGTTATGACAAAGCCCACGAAATCTACGGACCCGACCTGCCCGTTCAGGTGGAGGAGCGCCTGGAGAAGGAACTGCACTCCATTATTTCCAACGG
The DNA here is from genome assembly GCA_945833775.1 of uncultured Lachnospiraceae bacterium. Classification (GTDB taxonomy): domain Bacteria; phylum Bacillota; class Clostridia; order Lachnospirales; family Lachnospiraceae; genus Acetatifactor. Next base: position 2,328 of record CAMAGI010000022.1, on the reverse strand, counting down.
ATTTGCCGTCATGTACATCATCGCACAGAAGCTGGTGTGGAAATCCGTTGAGGACGGCTATCTGGTGGGGTCCCGGGGCAGTGTGGGAAGCTCCTTTGTGGCGACTATGGCCGGCATCACGGAGATCAATCCCCTAAGTCCCCATTATTATTGCAGTGAATGTCACTATGTGGATTTTGACAGCGACGAGGTAAAGGCATATGCGGGACGGGCAGGAATCGATATGCCCCAGAAGAACTGCCCGGTCTGTGGTGCCAAACTGCACAAGGACGGATTTGATATTCCCTTTGAGACGTTTCTTGGATTTAAAGGAGACAAGGAGCCGGATATTGATCTGAACTTCTCGGGTGAATATCAGTCCAAGGCCCACAAGTACACGGAGGTAATCTTTGGAGCCGGGCAGACCTTCCGCGCCGGAACGATTGCAACCCTGGCGGACAAGACCGCTTTCGGCTATGTCAAGAATTACTTCGAGGAGCGTAATATCAGCAAGAAGAAAGCGGAGATCGAGCGACTTTCCGTGGGATGCACCGGAGTGCGCAGAAGTACCGGGCAGCATCCCGGCGGTATTGTAGTTCTGCCGCTGGGGGAAGATATCTGTTCCTTTACCCCGGTACAGCATCCGGCCAATGATATGACAACCTCCACGATAACAACCCATTTTGATTATCACTCCATCGATCATAACCTCTTAAAGCTTGACATACTGGGACACGATGATCCCTCCATGATCCGTATGCTGCAGGATATGACCGGATGGGATCCGCTCACCATCCCTTATGATGAGCCGGAGGTCATGTCCCTGTTCCAGAATACGGATGCGCTGGGCATCACCCCGGATCAGATCGGCGGCTGCCAGTTGGGAATTCTGGGGATTCCGGAGTTTGGTACGGACTTCGCAATGCGCATGGTAATCAAGGCGAAGCCCACCTGCTTTTCCGATCTGGCACGCATTTCCGGCTTGTCCCACGGCACGGATGTGTGGACCGGTAACGCGGAGACTTTGATTGATGAGGGCAAGGCAACCATTTCCACGGCAATCTGTACGCGTGATGATATCATGCTGTATTTGATTCAGATGGGCATGGAGCCGGAGACATCGTTCAAGATCATGGAGAATGTCCGTAAAGGAAACGTAGCCAAGAAGAAGTGTCCCAACTGGGAAGCATGGAAGCAGGATATGCTGGCACACAACGTGCCAGATTGGTATGTCTGGTCCTGTGAGAAGATACAGTACATGTTTCCCAAGGCCCACGCTGCGGCATATGTTATGATGGGCTGCCGCATCGCGTACTGCAAAATTCACGCCCCGCTCGCTTACTACGGTGCCTTCTTCAGTATTCGTGCCAAGGCCTTCTCCTATGAACAGATGTGTCAGGGACAGGCTCATCTGGAACACATCATGGCGGAGTACAAGCGGCGCATGGAGAGCCCGAACAAAGAAGATCAGCTCTCCAATAAGGAGAAGGATGCCTACGGGGACATGCGCATTGTACAGGAAATGTACGCGAGGGGCTTTACCTTTGCTCCCATCGATATTTTTGTGGCGAAATCCCGTTCCTTTCAGATTGTGGGCGATAAGCTCATGCCTTCCCTGGTAAGTATCGACGGACTGGGAGAAAAAGCGGCGGATGCGATTGTTGAGGCGGCAAAGGATGGCCCGTTCCTCTCCAAGGATGATTTCTGGGAGCGAACCAAGGCACCCCGTTCGGTGATCGATCTGATGGACTCCCTGCATCTTCTCGGCGATCTTCCGGAATCCAATCAGATCAGCCTGTTTGATTTCGTGTAAGGCAAAACCGTGCATCCGGCAGCGAACGAAAACACAAGCCCGGGGCTGAAACGATGCCCCGGGCCTGCCGGTAAATCATTACCGCGAACTATTACCGGAAAAATTACCAAAAAAAATTTTTCTAATTTTCAAAAAAATACTTGCAATTTGATTTCGGATGTAGTATATTAAGCGAGTACCGCAGATACGGTAGATGAAAACCGGTCTGATATGGCTGATTGGTCAAGCGGTTAAGACGCCGCCCTCTCACGGCGGAAACAGGGGTTCGATTCCCCTATCAGCTGTTGTTCTTTAACAGAATAGCCCAACCCGAAAAAGTGCTGAAAACCTGGTAAATATAAAGTTTGCGGCATTTTTATTTTTGCAAAAATTCAAGATATCCGTGATTGGTAAATTACGAGGTATTCAAAAAGGTATTCATATAGATCCCAAAGTCGAAAGAGAAACGGATGTACGCATAAGAGTTAATAACAGAGCTGCCAGAATTGAACCGCTAAAGGCTAAAACCTTGGCGGTTTTTTATTTTGGGAGATTGG